>NZ_LJRZ01000327.1:0-294 GCF_002742485.1 Pseudomonas sp. 2822-17 | reverse complement strand
TGAAGAGCCTTTTCCCTACATCTCCTGCTTTCTTATGGCGAAACAAAAATGAAGGTCTTCTTGTACAAGCAATAGATGAACACTTTGAAGAAGAAAATGATGAAGAGTCGATCATCGATACAATAACCTCTGATTTTTTTGTTCAGATTGTCCTTTATATAGGTTCACCAATCACTACTGTTGAATTATTACAAAATCAATTCAACTGGGAGACTTCTGTGTTCCATATTGTTCGAAGTATCTCACCAACTAAACGAATTTATCACGAACATGAAATCATATCTTATTATCTCC
>NZ_LJRZ01000326.1:0-344 GCF_002742485.1 Pseudomonas sp. 2822-17 | reverse complement strand
TATCAAGAGACATGCGTTTAGCAATGAATACGATTCGTAAATCGGTTGATATGGTTACACAAACTGGAATGAACCTAGATACTTCTGAAGAAGAGCATGATGATTATTACCAATTTACTATAAGAATCCCAAAATCATAAAATATAAAACAAGATAAATGGTTGCATTCGCCTAGGAATCTGGCGAGTGCTTTATTTTTGTTGAAATTTTAAAGAGATAATTTTAATGACTGAGTTTAGGGTGTTGTCCACTTAAATTCATGAATTAGTTGGCTTATTCTTTAAAAGTGTATTGTGAAATCAAGGTGACTTTTAAAAAAATATTTCATATTTTGATTTTTTTAG
>NZ_LJRZ01000325.1:0-394 GCF_002742485.1 Pseudomonas sp. 2822-17 | reverse complement strand
GGAATATATATTGGATGACCCTGAAACGCTTGAGAAAATTGAAAAGTTGAAGCATCATCTTGCACAGTTAGAATTAAAACGTGCAAGTTTTCTAGCAGATAATCAGAATCAGGTGGAAAAATACAATGAAACCAGTGATATTTCAGGCCAGGAAGAGTTGGAGCAGAAATTACTAGCAGAACTCCAGCCTGAACAAGAAGCAATTGCACAGTTAATCGGGGAATTACCATCATTTGATGTTGCAGATCCATATATGGCAAGCGTCGAAATTTATGAGGGTACTTACGAAGAATTAGAGGAAGCAGTGAGAAAACTATTAAAAAAATTTGGGGAAATAAATGAATGAAAAACAGGTGGGAAGGGCGTAAGGGAAACGTCTTTTCCACTTTATAAT
>NZ_LJRZ01000324.1:0-356 GCF_002742485.1 Pseudomonas sp. 2822-17 | reverse complement strand
CAAGAAGTCAGTCAGATGACTTTTTTTAATTTTGTTTCTGCTATTGCGATAGGTTCCATTGCTGCAAGCGTCGTTGTGGATGAAGGTACATCAATTAGAAACGGTGTCATTGCTTTAATAGGGTGGAGTGGTTTTTCTTTGGCCATTGAATATATTAATATTAAATTTAAAAAGTCGAGAAGGGTGTTAGAAGGGGAACCTATCATCTTAATTAAAGATGGGAAAATAATGGAGAATTCGCTCCGAGCAACAAAATTGGATATTGATAATTTACTTTCGATGCTCAGGCAAAAAAATGTGTTTTCAGTGAAAGACGTAGATTATGCAATCTTTGAAACGAGTGGGAAGATTTCGAT
>NZ_LJRZ01000323.1:0-320 GCF_002742485.1 Pseudomonas sp. 2822-17 | reverse complement strand
CAGGAAGGTAGGGTAAGCGCGCTGATGGATATGCGCGTCCAAGCAGTTAGGCTGACAAGTAGGCAAATCCGCTTGTCATAAAGGCTGAGCTGTGATGGCGAGGGAAATATTAGTACCGAAGTTCCTGATCCTACACTGCCAAGAAAAGCCTCTAGCGAGGTGACTGGTGCCCGTACCGCAAACCGACACAGGTAGGCGGGAAGAGAATTCTAAGACGCGCGGGAGAACTCTCGTTAAGGAACTCGGCAAAATGACCCCGTAACTTCGGGAGAAGGGGTGCTCTATTAGGGTTTACGCCCGAGAGAGCCGCAGTGAATAGG
>NZ_LJRZ01000020.1:0-229 GCF_002742485.1 Pseudomonas sp. 2822-17 | reverse complement strand
CTGCGATACCTGCTTCAACAAGATCTGATGAAGGAAGTTTTGATACAACTGCTTCAACGAATGCTTTAGCTTCTTCTGGATTTTTGTTCATTTTCCAGTTACCAGCGATAAATGGTTTACGTGACATTTCACATACCTCTTTTTTCAATTTATTTTCTATTTATTTTATCACAATTAGACACAGCTTGCAAATCTTACTCGGATTTCAAGCCTGCTTACAAGGATTAAT
>NZ_LJRZ01000322.1:0-281 GCF_002742485.1 Pseudomonas sp. 2822-17 | reverse complement strand
ATTTGAATCTCCAACTTTATTGGATACCATATTTTCTTTCGTATTTAATTTCACAACTTCTGTTTCTATTTTATTTCCATCCACATGGTGATCTGAATCCATAAATTTACTGAATGCATACGGCTCAGTGTAATTTTCTCGAAATCTCAGCCTGATGAACGCTAGTACCGTGAGACCAGTTAAGAACACCAGTAATTTAACAACAATCACCCCTTGTTTAATCTGGTTGTTTACTATTATATATTCCAAGTTCTCTTAGTTATGCTTAAACAATATTTCTT
>NZ_LJRZ01000321.1:0-394 GCF_002742485.1 Pseudomonas sp. 2822-17 | reverse complement strand
ACTCCGAATTGTATTAAGGCAGGAGCAGCCATTGTTGCTGTTACAACATAGTTGGCTGTTGTCGGAAGTCCCATACCTAAAAGTATACAAGCAATCATTGTAAAGAAGAGAAGTAAGAATAGATTATCACCAGCCATACCTAGTAATCCACCAGCAATTTTGGTTCCTAATCCTGTGAATACTACGACACCTACGATTATACCTGCAGATGCACAGGCTGCGATAACGGGAAGTGCAACACGAGCGCCTTGCTCAAGTGCATTGATTACATCTCGAAAACTCATTCGAGTTTCTTTTCTAAAAAAGCTAACAGCAAAGGCTGTACCTATTCCATATAAAGCAGCTGTAGTAGCAGTAAAACCACTTACTAGCATAAAAATTATTGCTACTAATG
>NZ_LJRZ01000320.1:0-403 GCF_002742485.1 Pseudomonas sp. 2822-17 | reverse complement strand
GAAGAATACAAATACCTACGTGGGAAGGATTCGGAATACGGAGATGCTTGGAATTTCATCTCAAATAGAGAAGGGATTACGAAGTTCTGGGAAGACGGCTTAAAGCGTGGCGGTAAATTTGAAAACGTCATTACTGTCGGGATGCGAGGCGAGCAAGACACTTCCATCATGGGTAAAAATGCGACGCTTGCTGATAATATCCAATTACTTCGTGAAGTGCTGCAAACGCAGAACAAGTTAATCCAAGAAAATGTGAATCCAAATCTTTCAGAAGTGCCTAGAATGCTAGCTTTATATAAAGAAGTGGAACCATTCTTCTATGGGGATGAGAATACGCAAGGGTTAATGAACTCTGAAGAACTTGAAGATGTCATTCTTATGCTTTGTGACGATAATCATGGAA
>NZ_LJRZ01000319.1:0-119424 GCF_002742485.1 Pseudomonas sp. 2822-17 | reverse complement strand
GTCGGGGTAGGGGGATTCGAACTCCCGACATCCTGCTCCCAAAGCAGGCGCGCTACCGGACTGCGCTATACCCCGGTTTGAAATTGGCTCCGTGACCAGGACTCGAACCTGGGACCCAATGATTAACAGTCATTTGCTCTACCGACTGAGCTATCACGGAACTACATATTTCAAAGTACAACTTTTACTGCTCTGTAACCTTCCTCTTCGACCCTGTCCGTATCGCTACGTTAGCGTCTCTGAGGCGCGCTATTCTACAATCTTAAAAACCCCTGTCAACCCTTTAAATTGCTTTTAAGACAATGATTTGCGCTTCTTTCTGATTTCTTCTTGGGGAGAAGAAACCCGTGGGCTGACGTTGCTGCGGGGCGCACTTTACAAGCCTTTTCCTTACAGTTCAACGCCCTAACGAAAAAAAAGGCCCCGCGATGCGGGGCCTTCTCTTATTTGCCTGCTGTTCAGGCTCAGTGGAAGACGATTTCGTCGTTTTCCACAGTGGCTTCGACGCTGGTACCCGGCATAAAACTGCCAGAAAGGATCAACTGCGCCAGCGGGTTCTCGATCCAGCGCTGAATCGCACGCTTCAAAGGCCGTGCGCCATACACCGGGTCGTAACCAACCGCGATGAGCTTATCCAACGCCTCGCGGCTCAGCTGCAGCGACAGTTCGCGCTCAGCCAGACGACTGCGCAGGCGCCCCAACTGGATCTCGGTAATGCCCGCAATCTGATCCCGCGCCAAGGGCTCGAAGATCACCACTTCGTCGACCCGGTTGATGAATTCCGGGCGGAAGTGCGAGGTCAACGCGTCCATGACAGCAGCGCGCTGAGCCTCACGGTCCCCTACCAGCTCCTGGATCTGCGACGAGCCCAGATTGGAGGTCATCACGATTACCGTGTTGCGAAAGTCCACCGTACGCCCGTGGCTGTCCGTCAACCGACCATCTTCCAGCACTTGCAGCAGGATGTTGAACACATCCGGATGCGCCTTCTCGACCTCATCCAGCAGGATCACCGAGTAAGGCTTGCGTCGCACGGCTTCGGTCAGGTAACCGCCCTCCTCGTAGCCCACATAGCCTGGTGGTGCGCCGATCAGACGGGCCACCGAGTGTTTCTCCATGAACTCGGACATATCGATCCGCACCATGGCCTCTTCAGTATCAAAGAGGAATTCGGCCAGCGCCTTGCACAGCTCGGTTTTACCCACGCCGGTCGGGCCGAGGAACATGAACGAGCCGCTCGGACGATTCGGGTCGGACAACCCGGCGCGCGAACGTCGTACCGCGTTGGACACTGCCACAACCGCCTCTTCCTGGCCGATCACGCGCTGGTGCAACAGATGCTCCATCTTCAACAGCTTGTCGCGCTCGCCTTCGAGCATTTTCGACACCGGAATGCCGGTCCACTTGGAGACGACTTCGGCGATTTCTTCCTCGGTCACCTTGCTGCGCAGCAACTGGTTTTCAGACTTGCCGTGCTGGTCGACCATTTGCAGGCTGCGCTCCAGGTCCGGGATGACCCCGTACTGCAACTCGGCCATGCGGTTCAGGTCGCCCTTGCGGCGAGCGGCTTCCAGTTCCTGGCGGGACTGCTCGATCTTTTGCTGGATCTGCGCAGAGCCCTGCACCTCGGCTTTTTCCGAGGTCCAGATTTCTTCAAGGTCCGAGTACTCGCGTTCCAGGCGCACGATTTCTTCCTGGAGTTTTTCCAGACGTTTCTTCGCCGCGTCGTCCTCTTCTTTCTTGAGGGCCTGGGATTCGACTTTCAGTTGAATCAGGCGCCGATCAAGGCGGTCGAGCACTTCCGGCTTGGAATCGATTTCCATACGAATGCGGCTGGCCGCTTCGTCGATCAAATCGATGGCCTTGTCCGGTAACTGACGGTCGGTGATATAGCGATGACTCAATTTGGCCGCCGCAATGATCGCACCATCAGTAATCGCCACCTTATGGTGGACCTCATAGCGCTCTTTCAGGCCACGCAGGATCGCGATGGTGTCTTCTTCACTAGGCTCTTCTACCAGTACTTTCTGGAAGCGCCGCTCAAGAGCTGCGTCCTTCTCTATATATTGGCGGTACTCGTTGAGCGTCGTTGCACCGACGCAATGCAACTCGCCCCGCGCCAAGGCGGGCTTGAGCATGTTGCCAGCGTCCATGGAGCCCTCGCCTTTACCGGCGCCGACCATGGTATGCAGTTCGTCGATGAACAGAATGATCTGCCCGTCCTGCTTCGACAGTTCATTGAGCAGGGATTTGAGGCGTTCTTCGAACTCGCCACGGAACTTGGCACCGGCGATCAACGCGCCCATATCCAGGGACAACAGGCGCTTGCCTTTAAGGCCGTCCGGCACTTCACCATTGATGATGCGTTGGGCCAAGCCTTCAGCAATCGCGGTTTTACCCACGCCAGGCTCACCGATCAACACCGGGTTGTTCTTGGTGCGACGCTGCAGGACCTGGATAGTGCGACGAATTTCATCGTCACGGCCGATCACCGGGTCAAGCTTGCCTTCTTCGGCGCGTTTGGTCAGGTCGACGGTGTACTTGTCCAGGGCCTGGCGCGACTCCTCGTGGTTAGGGTCGTTTACTGCGTCGCCGCCACGCAGGTTGTTGATGGCGTTCTCCAGGGCTTTCTTGCTCACGCCCTGGCCCAACAACAATTTGCCGAGCTTGCTGTTCTCGTCCATGGCGGCGAGCAGTACCAGTTCGCTGGAGATGAACTGGTCACCCTTCTGCTGGGCCAGGCGGTCGGCCTGGTTGAGCAGGCGCGCCAAGTCCTGCGACATGTTCACGTCGCCGGTCGGGTTTTGGATTTTTGGCAGTTGGTCGAGCTCTTTGCTCAATTCCTTGCGCAGGCTGCTGACATCAAAGCCGACCTGCATCAGCAAGGGCTTGATAGAACCACCTTGCTGCTCCAGGAGTGCCTGCATCAAGTGCGCAGGCTCGATGGCCGGGTGGTCGAGACCTACCGCCAACGATTGGGAGTCCGATAAGGCCAACTGTAATTTGCTGGTTAAACGATCAATACGCATTAGTCACCTTCCTTTTGAGCAGGCCGGAGCTATAAAACATTCCTGAATGAAGAAACCTGCCAGATACCCTTATAGATGGGGGGGATTCTGGAAGATTCAAGCCACGGACAGTTGACGTAAGTCAGGAGAGTCTAGCGTTCGAGCCAGATAAGGGAGGCAAATCGACCGGTGCGCGGGCTGCGCCGGTAAGAAAAGAATTGCGGGTCGGTCACCGTGCACAGACCACCACCGTAGACAGCCGTGACACCCCGTGCGGCGAGGCGCAGGCGGGCCAGTCGGTAGATGTCGGCCATGAACTTGCCAGGGTTATGGCTCGGCACAAAAGCTTCGGCCGTGATCGGCAGTTGCTGCATGAACGCTTCACGCACTTCCGGGCCGACTTCAAAGGCTTGCGGACCGATTGCCGGACCCAGCCAGACCAATACGTCGGCAGGTTCAGTCTCCAGGCTTTCGAAAGCAGCCTCCAACACACCGGCCGCCAACCCACGCCAACCGGCATGGGCCGCAGCGACGCGAGTCCCGGCACGGTTGCAGAACAACGCGGGCAGGCAATCGGCAGTCATAGCGGTACAGGCGATGCCAGGGGTGCTGGTCCAACTGCCATCAGCTTCAGCCGTGTGACCAGGATCGGCCTCGACCACGCTCACCCCATGGACTTGGCGCAGCCAGGCCGGCTTAATAGCAAAGGCGTCGCTGAGACGACGGCGGTTTTCAAGGACAGCCTCCAGGCTGTCCTCGACATGATCGCCCAGGTTGAGGCTGTCGAATGGCGCCATGCTGACGCCACCCGCACGGGTGGTGACACAAGCCTTTACCCGAGCCGGCGCGGGCCAGTCAGGTATCAGCCGGTCACTCATCCGACAAACGCCTCGCGGTCCTGTTTGAGCAGCGACAGCAACCAGACAAAATCGTCCGGCAGTGGCGATTCCCAACTCATGCGCTTACCGCTCGTCGGATGATCCAGCTCCAGGAAACGTGCATGCAGTGCCTGGCGCGGGAACGTCTTGAGCGATTCGACCATGGTCTGGCTGGCCGCAGGCGGAATGCGGAAGCGGCCACCGTAGGCAGGATCGCCGACCAACGGGAAGTTGATGTGGGCCATGTGCACGCGGATCTGGTGAGTACGACCGGTTTCCAGCTTGACCCGCACGTGAGTGTGGGAACGGAAACGCTCCAGCACACGGTAGTGGCTCACGGCTTGCTTGCCGCCTTCCATTACCGCCATGCGCTGGCGCTGCTGGCCGTGGCGACCGATGGGGGCGTTGATCTTGCCACCCGCGACGACCACGCCGATCACGATGCACTCATAGATCCGGCTGACGCTACGGCTCTGCAACTGCGTAACCAGCTGCGTCTGCGCCTGAATGGTCTTAGCGACCACCATCAGGCCGGTGGTGTCCTTGTCCAGACGGTGCACGATCCCGCAGCGCGGGACGTTGATGATGTCGGGGATATGGTGCAACAGGGCATTGAGCAAGGTGCCATCAGCGTGCCCGGCCGCCGGGTGAACCACCAGGCCTGCGGGTTTGTTGATGACCAGGATGTCGTCGTCTTCATAGACGATATCCAGCTCGATGTCCTGGGCGACCCATTCTCCCTGGGCTTCCTGCTCGGCAGTCAGCTCAAGAATCGCACCGCCATGAACTATGTCTCGCGGGCGGATAACCGCTCCATCCACAGTCAGGCGGCCGTCTTTGATCCAGGCGGAAAGGCGCGAGCGCGAGTGCTCAGCGAATAATTGTGCGGCGACTTGATCGAGGCGTTGGCCGCCCAATTCGGACGGCACCTCTGCGCGAAGTTCAATTTTATCGGACATGCTCAGACTAGGCGTGGCACAGCCTTTGGTTTCGGCTGCGCGCTTGTGGTTAAATACGGCGTCTTTTGCCCCGAGGCTTTCAACGGGGCGCTCATCATAACAGGACGGCCCCGCCCAAGACAGCGGCCGTCATAGGGACGCAAGCCGCCATGCAAGTGAAACACCTGCTGCTGATCGCCATCCTCGCCATGACTGCTGCTTGCTCGTCAACAAAGGACGTCGTCGACGAAAACCTGAGCGAAGTCGAGCTGTACCAACTGGCACAGAAAGACTTGGACAATAATAGCTACACCAGCGCCACAGCGAAGCTGAAGGCACTGGAGTCGCGTTATCCGTTCGGGCGCTACGCCGACCAGGCTCAGCTTGAGCTGATCTACGCCAACTACAAGAACGCCGAGCCGGAAGCTGCCAAGTCCGCCGCCGAGCGCTTCATCCGCTTGCACCCGCAACACCCGAACGTGGACTACGCCTACTACCTCAAGGGCCTGACCTCGTTCGACCAGGACGTTGGCCTGCTGGCGCGCTTCCTGCCGCTGGACATGACCAAGCGTGACCCAGGTGCTGCCCGCGACTCCTACAACGAGTTCGCACAGTTGACCAGCCGCTATCCGAACAGCCGCTACGCGCCGGACGCCAAGCAGCGCATGATCTACCTGCGCAACCTGCTGGCGTCCTACGAAATCCACGTAGCTCACTACTACCTGACCCGTCAGGCGTACGTGGCTGCCGCCAACCGTGGCCGCTATGTCGTAGAGAACTTCCAGGAAACCCCTTCCGTGGGTGACGGCCTGGCAGTGATGACCGAGGCTTACCAGCGGCTGCACCTGGACGATCTGGCCAACACCAGCCTGGAGACCCTCAAGCTCAACTACCCGGATCACCCTAGCCTGAAAGACGGCCAGTTCGTGCCTCAGGTTGCCGAAGCTGACAACCGTTCGTGGCTGAGCAAGTACACCCTGGGCCTGATCGAGTCGCGCCCTCCGTTGCCGCCGGGCGAAACCCGCGCCAATCAGGACGTGATCAAACAATACCAGGACGCCAAGGAAGCCATTCCGTCGGAGCTCAAGCCGCACGACGAGAACGGCGACGTGATCGAAGAAGAAGAGCCAGAGGCTCTGGGCAACAACCAGGACCGCTCGTGGTTCAGCTACATGACCTTCGGTGTGTTCGACTGATCTGTCGATGCAACGCAAAAAAGGAGCCCCTCGGGGCTCCTTTTTTATGGGCAGTATTATTGCGCTGTGCGTCTGCCACGTCCTTGGCTAAACTGGCGCATTCCTTATCGAGAAACCGCCCATCATGCTTCGTCTTCTGTTCTGGATTGCCGTTATTGCTGCCGCGGTATGGTTCTGGCGCAAATTCAAAAACCCGGCCGCCAAGCAGCAACGCAACAACGAGCCTGACGCTGCGTTGATGGTGCGTTGCGCCCACTGCGGCGTGCACCTGCCACAGGATCGCGCCCTAAGCTTGCGCCAGGAGTGGTATTGCACTCAGGCGCATCTGGAGCAGGGACCGAAGTCTATACAGCGCTGATGCGACCTTCAGGCAAGTAAGGCGCAGGATCGATGATCGGCGCATGCCCCAGCAGCAAGTCTGCAAACAACTGACAGGACGCCGGCGCCAGTACCAGGCCGTTGCGGTAATGCCCGCAATTGAGCCACAGCCCTTTAAAGCCGGGAACCTGGCCGATATAGGGAATACCTTCCGGTGAGCCTGGGCGCAAACCGGCCCAATGCCCCACTACTTCGGCGTCTGCCAGGGCGGGAATCAGCTCCACAGCCGAGGCTTTGAGACTTTCCAGCGCAGTATCGGTGGGGGTCTTGTCGAAGCCCTCGTGTTCCAGGGTACTGCCAATGAGAATATGCCCGTCGCGCCGGGGGATGGCATAACGGCCCTTGGCCAGGACCATGCTCGACAAGAAGTCCGAGGCGCATTTGTACAAAATCATCTGCCCCTTGACCGGTTCCACCGGCAGCACCAAGCCCAGCGTGCCGAGCAACTCACCGCTCCACGCGCCTGCTGCCAGTACCACTTGCTCCCCGACAATCGCCCCCACTGCCGTGTTTACGCCCACTACATTGTCGCCTTCCATGACAAATCCAGTGACTTCACACTGTTCGTGAACAGTTACGCCAGGCAGTGCCAACAACGCAGCCTTGAGGGATTTGACCAAGCGAGGGTTGCGCACATTGGCCACGCCAGCCATATAGATCGCGCTGGAATACCCGCCACCCAGCACCGGAACCGCATCATGGGCGGCCGACACATCCACTTTGCCTAGAGGCCGACCTTCACGGACCGCCCATGCCAGCGCCTCGGCCTCATCTTCCAAGTCTAGCCAGTACAAGCCGGTGGTATGAACCTCAGGGTCGATGCCGGTGGCGGCAAACAGGCGCTCAGCCAGTTGCGGATAAAAATCCTGGGACCAATGGGCCAATGCAGTGACCGCCGGGCTATAGCGCCACGGATACAGCGGAGACACAATGCCACCGCCCGCCCATGAAGACTCCTGCCCCACACCGGCGCGCTCCAACAGGACCACCGCCTGCCCCTGGCTCGCCAGGTTGTACGCCGTCAGCAGGCCAATGACTCCGCCGCCGACAATCACCACTTGCTGTTGCTTAGCCATCATTCGATCCAGCCGATAAATAGGAACAAGCGCACCTGGCGCCCAATCATCCAGCACCCCCATCAGTGCCCCCAGCATGTCTGGCGCGACATCTCAGGTGCTGCCCCCGGATTGGCCCGCACACCCGTGCTGCTAAGGCTGAAGTCACCACAAGGGTCACCCACCATCAACGAATCGACGCCCGGCGTAGCGACCAGGTAGAAATCCTGAGGGTTCAACGCAGCGGTGATTCTATAGCGATCATTGCCTGTGCTGACGCCGCTGGCGTCAATAAAAGTGCCGTTCCTCGTATAAAAACGCTCAAGGTGCTGAGCTTGCTCGGTCAGTAGCGCGACAATTTCCGCGCGATAGACCTTTTTTACATGACGGGTGTAGCCGGGGTAAGCGATCCCGGCCAGAAACGCGATGATCGCTACGCAGATAAGTAACTCGATCAGGGTAAAGCCCCGGCAGTCCATGCCCATTCCACTGTTCCTCATTGAAGCTGTCGCCATGACACCCGCCGAAACCGCGGGCCACTTTCCAATTCCACCCGCGCATATACAGTCTCCAATACCGTGCGCGACTGGCCGCTGAACCCGACCGCCGTCACCCGGTAGACCGCCGCCGAGGCATGAGGCGGCAGATGCGCCAGCCCTACGCCAGGACCCAAGGCTTGAATGCCGTAGAGCCCTCCCCTGACGGCAACCCAGGTCACTGCCGAAACAGGGTTCGTCCCTGCAGCCACCAGCAAAAACGCCTCGTCCGGCGGCGCGCAGGTAACGATCGACCAGCACTGCGGCCACCCGACACCCGCTCGCTGCACCGCCTGCTCTCCCAGCCTCAAGCCGCTTTCGGCGTTTTGAAGCGACTGGTTTCGTTGCCACAGGCTGCCGCTGATCTTTTGCTGGGCCACCGCACCTTGGATTGACGACAAGCCAATCAGTGACAACAGCAGCAAAAACACCAGGCTTATCAGCAGCACCATTCCCCTCTGCTGCGAAGAAATACCGTCAGTCAGCACCATGACCGCCCTACCCCACACGGTTACGCAGCGCCGCCACGACGCTATAGGTTTGATCTTTCACCCGGCCCGTCGGGTCTCGCAGCGTCATGCGGATGCGTACGCTGCGGATCAACGACTCGTCAGACGGCATGGCGTCGTAGCGCACTACCTGCGCCGATGTCGGCCCGGCCGCCACACCGAAACTGAGATCGAACGCCCCCACGTTATCCACCAACACTGCCCTGGCCGGCGCAGCAGGCGTGCTGACCTTTAACTGGCCGGCCTCGAAGGTGTAGGTGAGTTGGCGAATGGCAAAGCGAATCTGCCCGGGAACTGGCGAAGGTGAGGTCCCGCCGTATGCATAGGCCGTACCCGTGCAGTCGGACAACACCGTCCAGTCAGGTTTGCCACCGCCAGCACCCACGTCCGCAGTCAACAGCGTCAGCGACGTTGAACCGCCCCCGGCACTCCAGCCAACCGGCCGATCAAAGGCCGGTGGGGCATTGTCGATAAACGCAGTAGCCATACAGCCAAACATGCCCGCCTGGCGAATGTCCTGGAGCATCTTGCCCAGCGCAAACCGGGCGTCGTCCTGCAGCAACATGGCTGCCTGCTGGCTGGCGTGGGTCATTCGGGAACCGATCACCACTTGGCTGCCCCCAAGCACCAGCACCAAACCGACTGCCAGGGCCAGCAGCAACTCCATCAAGCTGAAACCCCTCGCCACAGGCCTCATTGCGCCACCTCTGGCCCTGGGTCGATTCGACTGGTCAGGGTAAAGGTTTCCCGCGCATCAGGGATGTTCGAACTCGATCGGTCATCCCAACTGATACTGACCGTCACCTCATTTCTACTGACCACCACAGAGCCTTTGGCACTTTCCCCGGCAAAACCGCGAATATTGGCCTCGAAGTCATGCAGGTCCAGGTCACGCACACTGGCAGTCGCGGTATTGGCCGGAGCCCTTACCCTCCCTGGCGATGAGTAGTCGGCGCCGGAATTGGCGCGGATTCGGTCGAGCATATCGTAGGCAATGAAACTGGCCTGACTGGTCATCCTCGAACTGTCGGTGTATTTGAGGGCATTGAGCTGGAGCACCACCGCGCCTAACAGGCCGACCGCGAGAATCAGCACCGCTACCAGCACCTCAATCAACGTCATGCCGATTTGATGTCGCGCTACAGCGTGGGGAAAACAGGTATTCAGGCAGGCAAGCATTACCGTCGTCATCCGTGTCGAAGGGCAAAAAAGCAGGAAAATCCTGCGGTGCGGCCCAAGACTAGCGTCGGTTTTTCGCCCGCGCTGCTGATGGAACAAAGGGAAATACTTTGGACATGAAGGCCATCATTCGGCACTCCGCGCCGGGCGCTATACCTATGTCTCAACCTGCTTTCTGCACACGTCCACGGAGGGACGTCCAATGGGACAACGAGGTTTTACCCTGATCGAACTGCTGCTCGGACTGATCGTGAGCGGCATCCTGGCGCATCTGGCAGTGCCGGGTTTCGCGGGGCTGCTGGAGTCACAGCAGCGACAAAGCGCGGCGCAATCGCTGACCAACGGACTCCGCTTCGCACGCACCGAAGCCATCACGCGTAACCGCGCGGTGGTCATTCACGCACTGGACGATGACTGGAGTCGAGGTTGGCGGGTGATAGTGGACATCAGCGGGCGCGGCCATCTGGACGACAACAACCCGGTGCTGCTGGAGCGCCAGGACAGCGGTCGTGTGCCGATAGTGGGAAATGGCCCGGTCAAAAGCCAGGTGCGGTTCAGCGGGTTGGGCGAACCGGTATTTTCAGGGGGAGGTTTTCGTGCCGGCACTGTGCACATATGCGCCAAGGACTCGGCGCAAAGTGTGCACCAAGTGGTGCTGGCGCCCAGTGGGCGCATCAGCCTGCGCAGCGATAAAGCCGAACAGGCGTTGTGCCGGAGTACCTCCGGCACCCTGGCATTCAGAGCAGTGAGCGAACCCGCAGCTCCTTGGGCATGGAGAAAGTGATGTTCTCTTCACGTCCCGCCAACTCATCAGCGCCGGTAGCCCCCCAGGCGTGCAGTTGCTGGATAACACCGCGCACCAGTACTTCTGGGGCAGAAGCACCCGCTGTGATGCCGATACGCTGGACGCCATCGAACCAACTGCGCTGCATGTCTTCAGCCCCGTCGATCAAGTACGCCGGGGTAGCCATGCGCTCAGCCAGCTCACGCAGACGGTTGGAGTTGGAGCTGTTGGGGCTGCCGACCACCAGAACCACATCGCACTCGTCAGCCAATTGCTTGACCGCGTCCTGGCGATTTTGGGTGGCGTAGCAGATGTCATCCTTACGCGGGCCGCCGATGGCCGGGAAACGGGTGCGCAGGGCATCGATCACACGGCTGGTGTCGTCCATGGACAAGGTGGTCTGGGTGACGAAGGCCAAACGATCTGGGTTGTGCACCTGCAGGTTGGCGACGTCTTTCTCGTCTTCCACCAGGTAGATGGCGCCGCCATTGCTGGCGTCGTATTGGCCCATGGTGCCTTCGACTTCCGGGTGACCGGCATGACCGATCAGGATGCATTCCCGACCGTCGCGGCTGTAGCGCGCGACTTCGATGTGCACCTTGGTGACCAGAGGGCAGGTGGCATCGAACACTTTGAGGCCACGGCCTGCTGCTTCGGTACGCACGGCCTGGGAAACACCGTGGGCACTGAAGATGACGATCACGTCGTCCGGCACCTGGTCTAGCTCTTCGACAAAGATCGCGCCGCGTGCGCGCAGGTCTTCGACCACAAACTTGTTGTGGACGACTTCATGACGCACGTAGATCGGCGGACCGAAGACTTCCAGGGCGCGATTGACGATTTCGATCGCACGGTCCACGCCGGCGCAGAAGCCACGGGGGTTGGCGAGTTTGATTTGCATGCTGTGCCTCGTGTCTGGCGCTGGGGTCAGAGTTGATGCTACTGAACTGACAATAGAGATCAAAAGTGGGAGAGGGCTTGCCTCCGATGGCTGCGCGTCAATTGATACATCTTTGACTGAGCCGCTGCCATCGGGGGCAAGCCCCCTCCCACATTTTAGACCGGGGCGTTGATCAAAGTGCTTTAACGTCGATGATTTCAACGTCAAAGGTCAAGGTTTTACCGGCCAACGGGTGGTTGAAGTCGATCGTCACTTGCGCGTCATCGAAGGTTTTCACCACGCCAGGCAGTTCGGTATTCGCCGCGTCGTTGAAGATCACCAGCAGACCTTCCGACAGGTCCATGTCCTGGAACTGCGAACGCGGGATGATCTGCACATTTTGCGGGTTGGGCTGGCCAAAGGCGTTTTCCGGCAGAATCTGCAGGGTGCGCTTGTCGCCGGCCTTGAAACCGAACAGGGCCGCTTCAAAACCCGGCAGCAGGTTGCCGTCACCGACCTTGAAGGTCGCAGGGGCTTTGTCGAACGTGCTGTCGACCGTGTCGCCATTCTCCAGGCGCAATGCAAAGTGCAAAGTGACTTCCGTGTTCTGGCCGATGCGTTGCTCAGCCAATACCTGATCAGTCATTGACGGTCTCTCCGGTTTTCTTACTTTTGAACATATCCAGCGCCAACATGATTGCGCCGACGGTGATGGCGCTGTCGGCGAAGTTGAACGCCGGGAAGTAATGACGGTTCTGCCAATGCACCAGGATGAAGTCGATCACATGGCCAAGGGCAATGCGGTCGTACAGGTTACCCAGCGCACCACCCAGCACCAGGGCCAAGGCAACGGCCAGCCAGGTGTCATCGCGACCCAGGCGCTTGAGCCACACCACCAGCACCGCACTGACCACCAGCGCGATAACGGCAAACAGCCAGCGCTGCCAGCCACCGCCATCAGCGAGGAAGCTGAACGCGGCGCCGGTGTTGTAGGCCAGGGTCCAGCTGAAGTAATCGGGGATCACCACGATCTGCTGGAACATTTCCAGGGAGCCCTCGAAGTGAGCCTTGCTGACCTGGTCAATGACCAGGACCAGCAAACTCAACACGAGCAAGCCCAGGCGTCCGAAACGACTGGCGTTAGGCATAGTGGCGAACCTCGCCTTCACCGGAGATGTTGTCGACGCAACGACCACAGATTTCCGGATGCTCAGGGTTCACACCCACATCTTCACGGCAGTGCCAGCAACGGGCGCACTTGGCAAAGGCGGACTTCATCACTTTAAGCTTGAGGCCCGGCACTTCGGTAGCCACGGCATCAGCCGGTGCTTGAGCGAATGGCGCCAGGCTCGCCGTGGAGGTGATCAACACGAAGCGCAGCTCGTTGCTCAGTTTGGCCAGGTCGGCGGTCAGGCCTTCCTCGGCAAACAGGGTGACTTCAGCTTGCAGGTTGCCACCGACGGCCTTGGCCGCACGTTGAACTTCCAGCTCCTTGTTCACCGCAACTTTGACGGCCATCACGCCTTCCCAGTACTCGCGGCCCAGTTCGAAGTCGGCAGGCAGTTCGGTCAGGCCTTCGTACCAGGTGTTGAGCATCACGGATTCGTTGCGCTCGCCCGGCAGGTATTCCCACAGTTCGTCGGCGGTGAACGCAAGGATCGGCGCGATCCAGCGCACCAGCGCTTCGCTGATGTGGTACAGCGCAGTCTGCGCCGAACGGCGTGCTTTGCTGTTAGCGGCGGTGGTGTACTGGCGGTCCTTGATGATGTCGAGGTAGAAACCACCCAGTTCCTGCACGCAGAAGTTGTGGATTTTCGAGTACACGTTCCAGAAGCGGTATTCGCCGTAGTGTTCCTGCAACTCGCGCTGCAGCAACAGGGTGCGGTCCACGGCCCAACGGTCCAGGGCGAGCATGTCCTCGGCCGGCAGGATGTCGGTGGCCGGGTTGAAACCGGTCAGGTTCGACAGCAGGAAGCGCGCGGTATTGCGGATGCGACGATAGGCATCGGCGCTGCGGGCCAGGATCTGGTCCGATACGGCGATCTCGCCCGAGTAATCGGTCGAGGCCACCCACAGACGCATGATGTCGGCGCCCAGGGTGTCGTTGATCTTTTTCGGCTCGATCACGTTTTTCAGCGACTTGGACATCTTGCGACCCGTCTCGTCGACGGTGAAGCCGTGGGTCAGCAATTCGCGGTACGGGGCGTGATCGTCGATGGCGCAACCGGTCAGCAACGAGGAGTGGAACCAGCCACGGTGTTGGTCCGAGCCTTCCAGGTACAGGTCGGCACGCGGGCCGGTCTCGTGGCCCATCGGGTGCGAGCCACGCAGCACGTGCCAGTGGGTGGTGCCCGAGTCGAACCACACGTCGAGGGTGTCGCTGATCTTGTCGTACTGCGGCGCTTCGTCGCCAAGCAGTTCGGCGGCGTCCAGTTTGAACCAGGCTTCGATGCCCTCCTGTTCAACGCGCTGGGCCACGACTTCCATCAGCTCGACGGTACGCGGGTGCAACTCGCCGCTTTCCTTGTTCAGGAAGAACGGGATCGGCACGCCCCAGTTACGCTGGCGGGAGATGCACCAGTCCGGACGATTGGCGATCATCGAGTGCAGGCGCGCCTGGCCCCAGGCCGGGACGAACTTGGTGTCTTCGATGGCCTTGATCGCGCGGTTGCGCAGGGTATCGCCGCTGGCTGGCTCTTTGTCCATGCCGATGAACCACTGCGCGGTGGCGCGGTAGATCAGCGGAGTTTTGTGGCGCCAGCAGTGCATGTAGCTGTGCTTGATGGTGTCGGTTTGCATCAATGCGCCGACTTCACGCAGCTTTTCGATGATCGGCTGGTCGGCCTTGAAGATGAACTGACCACCGAAGAACTCCAGCGAAGGCACGTACACGCCGTTGCTTTGCACCGGGTTGATGATGTCATCGTTGACCAGGCCGTACTTCTTGCAGATCACAAAGTCGTCAACGCCATAGGCGGGCGAGCAGTGGACCACGCCAGTGCCCGAGCCCAGCTCGACATAGTCAGCCAGGTACACCGGCGACAGACGGTCATAGAACGGGTGACGGAAGTTGATCAGTTCAAGCGCGGAGCCGGTGGTGGTGGCGATGACCGAACCTTGCAGCTCGTAACGCGCCAGGCACGCCTCGACCATTTCCTCGGCCAGCACCAGCAGGCGATCACCGACGTCTACCAGCGCGTAGGTGAACTCCGGGTGCACGTTCAGCGCCTGGTTGGCCGGGATGGTCCACGGGGTGGTGGTCCAGATCACGATGGCCGCTGGTTTGCTCAGGCTTGCCAGGCCGAATGCCTGGGCCAGCTTGGCGTCGTCGGCGATCGGGAACGCCACGTCGATGGTCGAGGACTTTTTGTCTTCGTACTCGACTTCGGCTTCGGCCAATGCCGAACCGCAGTCAAAGCACCAGTTCACGGGCTTGAGGCCCTTGAACACGAAACCACCCTTGACGATTTCTGCCAAGGCGCGGATTTCACCGGCCTCGTTCTTGAAGTTCATGGTTTTGTACGGGTTGTCCCACTCGCCCAACACACCCAGGCGGATGAACTCGGACTTCTGCCCTTCGATCTGCTCGGCGGCGTAGGCACGGCACAGTTCGCGGGTTTTATCGGCGCCCAGGTTCTTGCCGTAGGTCACTTCGACCTTGTGTTCGATCGGCAGGCCGTGGCAGTCCCAACCCGGAACATAAGGTGCGTCGAAGCCCGAAAGGGTTTTCGAACGCAGGATCATGTCCTTGAGAATTTTGTTCAGTGCATGACCGATGTGAATCGTGCCGTTGGCGTAAGGAGGGCCGTCGTGCAGGACGAACTTCGGACGATCCTTGCCAATCTCGCGCAACTTTCCGTACAGGCCAATACTGTCCCAGCGCTGCAGGATCTGCGGTTCGCGCTGTGGCAGGCCGGCCTTCATTGGGAAGGCGGTGTCCGGAAGGTTTAGCGTGGCTTTATAGTCGGTCATTTAAGGCTCTTCGGTTAGCGATGGGCGCTAGGTGCGGCTAGTGCACGGGCGGCGGCGACATCCGCATTGATCGCCGTTTTCAACGCCTCAAGGGAGGCGAAACGCTGCTCTTCACGCAGCTTCTGGTGGAAAACCACCGTCAAACGCCGGTCGTATAAATCACCGGCAAAATCCAAAAGGTGAACTTCCAGGTGGGCCTTGCCATCACCTGCAACCGTGGGCCTGACGCCTATGTTGGCGACTCCCGGCCACGGCTGGCCGTCGATGTCGACGCTCACCAGGTAAACCCCGGTAAGCGGCACACGACGACGCTTGAGTTGCACGTTGGCGGTTGGCGTGCCCAGTTGGCGCGCCAGCTTCTGGCCGTGCAGTACCCGCCCGGCAATGCGGAACGGGCGACCCAGCAGACGCTCGGCCAGGGCGAAGTCGGCAGCCGCCAGGGCATTACGCACCTGGGTGCTGCTCACACGCAGGCCGTCCAGTTCGACGGTTTGCGCGGCTTCAACGGTAAAGCCCTGGGTAACGCCGGCGTGCTGCAGGAATTCGAAATCCCCAACCCGATCGCAACCAAAACGGAAGTCGTCGCCGACCTCCAGATGCTGCACGCCCAGGCCATCCACCAGGATACGGTCGACGAACTCGGCGGCGCTGAGGCTTTGCAAGCGCTGGTTGAAAGCCAGGCAGAGGACGCGGTCCACGCCTTCTTCGGCCAGCAGTTGCAGCTTGTCCCGCAAGCGGGCCAGGCGGGCCGGCGCCGTCTCCGGGGTGAAGTATTCCCGCGGCTGTGGCTCAAAAATCACCACGCAGCTGGGCACGCCCAACTCGACCGCACGCTCGCGCAGCCGGGCCAGGATAGCCTGGTGACCACGGTGAACACCGTCAAAGTTGCCAATAGTGGCGACGCAGCCCCGATGCTGGGGGCGCAGGTTGTGGAGACCTCGAACCAGCTGCATAACGCGCTTCTTGCTCATAAAGTGGTCGATTATAACCACACCCAGCCTCAGACGACAGGCAACAGCGCAGGGCAAATGGATCGAATCGATAAAACACCGCTTTTATCGCGGCAAACTCTCTAGTTCAATGACTTGCGATTGAAATCCCGCAGGCGGAAACCCTGCAGCAGCAACATTCCGAAGTACACCACCACGCCAGCGACAACCAACACGCCCAGACGCATGAAGCGCTCCAACATAGGGCCTTGGTCCCACGCCGGCATAAAGTGCATCAAGCCCAGTAACACCGCCGACATCATTGCCACCGCCACCAGCAGCTTGAGGGCAAACATGCCCCAGCCCGGCTGCGGCTGGAACATCTGCTGTTTGCGCAGTTGATAAAACAGCAAGCCCGCATTGATGCAGGCACCCGCGCTGATCGCAAGGGCCAGGCCGGCATGAGCCAATGGACCGATAAACACCAGATTGAGCAGTTGCGTGACGATCAGCGTGAAGATCGCGATTTTCACGGGTGTACGGATGTTTTGCTGGGCATAAAAGCCAGGCGCCAGCACTTTGATCACGATGATGCCTAGCAGGCCGACGGAGTAGGCAACCAGCGCGCGCTGCGTCATCAAGGCGTCATGGGCGTCGAATTGGCCGTATTGGAACAGTGAAACCGTCAGCGGCTCGGCCAGGATGCCCAGCGCCAGGGCACACGGCAACACCAGGACAAAACACAGGCGCAGGCCCCAATCAAGGATGCGCGAGTACTCCTGCCGGTCCTTGCTGGCATACGTGCGCGCCAGGGTAGGCAGCAGGATTGTGCCCAAGGCCACGCCCAGCACGCCGGACGGCAGCTCCATCAGGCGGTCGGCGTAATACATCCACGACACCGAGCCCGATACCAGCAGCGAGGCAAAGGCCGTGTTGATAATCAGGGAAATCTGGCTGACCGATACGCCGAGGATCGCCGGCAGCATATTGCGCATCACGCGCCAGACGCCGGTGTCCCTGAGGTTCAGGCGCGGCAGTACGAGCATGCCGATCTTTTTCAGGTGCGGCAGTTGGTAGAGCAATTGTGCCAGGCCGCCGGCCAATACAGCCCAGCCGAGCGCCATGACCGGCGGATCGAAATACGGGGTGAGGAACAGCGCGAAAATGATCATGCTGACGTTTAGCAGGGTCGGCACAAACGCCGGCACCGAGAAACGGTTCCAGGTATTGAGGATCGCCCCGGCCAGGGATGACAGGGAAATCAGCAATATATAAGGAAAGGTAACCCGTAGCAGATCAGTGGTCAGCGCGAACTTTTCCGGCGTATTGGCGAAACCGGGCGCCGTGGCCCAGATCACCCAAGGTGCGGCGAGCATGCCGAGGATAGTCACCACCATCAAAACCAGGGTCAGCAGGCCTGAGACGTAGGCAATAAAGGTGCGGGTGGCCTCCTCGCCTTGCTGGGTCTTGTATTCCGCCAGAATCGGCACGAATGCTTGGGAAAATGCTCCCTCCGCGAAGATACGCCGCAGCAGATTGGGCAATTTAAAGGCAATAAAGAAGGCATCCGTGGCCATGCTGGCGCCAAAAATGCGTGCCAGCAGGGTGTCACGCACAAACCCCAGAACCCTGGAGATCATCGTGATAGAGCTGACGGCGGCCAACGATTTGAGCAGATTCATTGAAAGAGTTTGCGCCTATTAGATAAAGAGCAGGCGAACTGTGCGCCTACTTATGCGATACTGCGCGCCTGCAACAGCACAGAGCCAAAGCTCGCGAGTTTACAGGTCAAGCGCCGGAAATAAATCACCCGCCTCTTCAGATCGACCACTCAGCAGTTCGCATCAGCCGCCCTTGACAACACATCAAGTCATCGGCATGATTCGCGGCCTATTTTGTTTGCTATTTCCTAAAAAGTCTTTCGAGGAGCTCGACGGTGGCCAACACACCTTCCGCCAAAAAACGTGCAAAACAGGCTGAGAAGCGTCGCAGCCACAACGCCAGCCTGCGTTCCATGGTTCGTACCTACATCAAGAATGTAGTTAAAGCCATCGATACCAAAGACGCTGAAAAAGCTCAAGCAGCTTACGTTCTGGCTGTGCCAGTTATCGACCGTATGGCCGATAAAGGCATCATCCACAAGAACAAGGCCGCTCGCCATAAGAGCCGCCTGAACGGCCACATCAAGGCTCTGAGCGTTCCTGCTGCTGCCTAAGTGGTAACAACTGCAACGCAACCCTGGTTGCGAAACAGTTAAGAAATGCCCCGTACCGAAAGGTCCGGGGCATTTTTGTTTTCTGAAGTACGCCCCTCCCACATTTGAACTTCAGTGCTTTTTTAAGCGCAAAAAAAACGCCCCGAACCAGTCGGGGCGTTTTTGCTATCAGCTGATTAACGCATCAATCAGTGCTGATGACCGCCTTCACCGTGAACGTGGCCGTGAGCCACTTCTTCCTGGGAAGCGTCGCGGATGGCAACGATCTTCACTTGGAAGTTCAGGCGCTGGCCTGCCAGAGGGTGGTTGCCGTCGACGGTTACGTCGTCGCCGTCCAGATCACGGATAGTCACGATCTGCATTTGGCCGTCCGGCGCGGAAGCGTGGAACTGCATGCCCACTTCCAGCTCGTCAACGCCTTCGAACATGCTGCGGCTCAGAGTGCTGACCAGTTCAGCCGAGTACTCGCCGTAGGCATCTTCAGGTTCTACGGCAACGGTCAGTTCATCACCAACTGCCTTGCCTTCCAGTGCCTTTTCCAGGCCTGGGATGATGTTACCTGCGCCTTGCAGGTAGACCAGCGGCGCGCCGCCGGCGGAGCTGTCGATGACCTCACCAGCGTCGTTGGTCAGGGTATAGTCGATGGAGACAGCCTTGTTAGCGGCGATCGTCATGGGGCGAGACCTTTTGCATAAGAATGAAGAACGGACAAGTCTAAACAAGGATTTGCCCGAAAGCGAACAGAACCCGGACAGACGGGACCGATCAAGGGTCACGGTCGTCGGTTTTCATCTGGACGAAGAACGGCATTGGGTGGCCGAGCTCTCCTGCGGCCACACCCAGCATCTGCGCCACCAGCCGCCATGGCAATCCCGCGCCTGGGTACTCGACCCCGCACAGCGTCTGGAAAAAATAGGCCAGCCCTTTGCCTGCGGCTGGTGTGCGCAAGCCCCGAATAACGATAACCTTGACGCCTGATTCCCGGTAGGCGCTCAGCCATAGAGCGCCACCGAAGCCATGCACCTCCAGAGAATTCGCATGCAGACTTTTTTTATCGCGCCCACCGATTTTGGTGTGGGTCTGACCTCCATCAGCCTTGGGCTGGTGCGCACCCTTGAGCGGGCCGGGCTGAAAGTCGGCTTCTTCAAGCCGATTGCCCAGCCGCACCCCGGCGACACTGGCCCCGAACGCTCCACCGAACTGGTGGCACGCACCCACGGCCTCAAGCCACCACAGCCTTTGGGCCTGGCACACGTTGAACGGATGCTCGGCGACGGCCAGCTCGACGAACTGCTCGAAGAGATCATCACCCTCTATCAGCAGGCCGCCGTGGGCAAGGACGTACTGATCGTCGAAGGCATGGTGCCCACCCGCAACGCCAGCTATGCGGCACGGGTCAACCTGCACCTGGCCAAGAGCCTGGACGCGGAAGTGATCCTGGTCTCCGCTCCGGAAAACGAAGTGCTCACCGAACTCTCCGGCCGCGTGGAATTGCAGGCCCAACTGTTCGGCGGCCCGAAAGACCCGAAAGTACTCGGCGTGATCCTCAACAAGGTGCGCACCGACGAAAGCATGGAGGCGTTTTCAGCGCGCCTTAAAGAGCATTCGCCTTTACTGCGCAGCGGTGACTTCCGCCTGCTCGGCTGCATTCCGTATCAACCGGAACTCAACGCGCCGCGCACCCGCGACGTGGCCGACCTGATGGGCGCGCAGATCCTCAACGCCGGCGACTACGAAACCCGGCGCATGACCAAGATCATCATCTGCGCCCGCACCATGCGTAACACCGTCGAGCTGCTCAAACCCGGCGTGCTGGTGGTAACCCCAGGCGACCGCGACGACATCATCCTCGCCGTCAGCCTGGCCGCGATCAACGGCGTGCCGCTGGCCGGCCTGCTGCTGACCAGCGATACACTGCCCGATCCGCGCATCATGGATCTGTGTCGCGGAGCGTTTCAGGCCGGGCTACCGGTGCTGTCGGTGAGCACCGGCTCCTACGACACCGCCAACCTGCTCAACAACCTGAACAAAGAAATCCCCATCGATGACCGCGAGCGCGCCGAGATCATCACCGATTTCGTCGCCAGCCACCTTGATGCGCGCTGGCTGCATCAGCGTTGCGGCACACCACGGGAAATGCGCCTGTCGCCAGCGGTGTTCCGCTACCAGTTGATCCAACGCGCCCAGGCCGCCAACAAACGCATCGTGCTGCCCGAAGGCAGCGAGCCACTTACCGTCCAGGCCGCCGCCATCTGCCAGGCCCGAGGCATCGCCCGTTGCGTGTTGCTGGCCAAACCAGCCGATGTGGAAGCCGTCGCCCGCGCCCAAGGCATCGAATTGCCGGAAGGCCTGGAAATTCTCGACCCGGACCTGATCCGCCAACGCTACGTCGAACCAATGGTCGCGCTGCGCAAAAGCAAAAGCCTCAACGCGCCGATGGCCGAGCAACAATTGGAAGACACAGTGGTGATCGCCACCATGATGCTCGCACTGGATGAAGTGGATGGCCTGGTTTCTGGCGTTATCCACTCCACCGCCAACACCATCCGCCCCGCCCTGCAACTGATCAAAACGGCGCCGGGCTGCACGCTGGTGTCGTCGGTGTTCTTCATGCTGTTCCCCGAAGAGGTGCTGGTGTACGGCGACTGCGTGATGAACCCGCACCCAAGCGCTGCGGAACTCGCGGAAATCGCCCTGCAAAGTGCCGACTCGGCGGCGGCGTTCGGCATTACCCCGCGCGTGGCGATGATCAGCTATTCCAGCGGTGATTCGGCCAGCGGCGAGGAAGTGGAAAAAGTTCGCGAAGCCACCCTGCTCGCCCATGAACAGCAAAGCTCGCTGTTGATCGACGGCCCCCTGCAATACGACGCCGCCGCCAACGAGGACGTAGCCCGACAACTGGCGCCCAACAGCCAGGTCGCCGGCAAGGCCACCGTGTTCGTCTTCCCTGACCTGAACACCGGCAACACCACCCACAAGGCCGTACAACGCAGCGCCGACTGCGTAAGCCTGGGCCCGATGCTCCAGGGCCTGCGCAAACCGGTCAACGACCTGCCCCGCGGCGCCCAGGTTGACGACATCGTGTACACCATCGCCCTGACCGCGATCCAAGCCGCCAACCGACCAATGGATATCTAAATGCTGGATTTTCTACCTGCCGCCGTGCGCGGGGTGATCGCTTCGCTGTTGCTGGCGCTGAACACGATCCTGCTGTGTTCGTTCCTGTTCATCGTTGCGCTGTTCAAGGCGTTGCCGTTTGCCAAGCGCTTCAGCGAATGGCTGATGAACCACACCCACGAAGCCTGGGTCACCAACAACAAGGGCTGGATGAACCTGGTACAGCGCACGCGCTGGCACCTCAAAGGCCTTGAAGGGCTGGATTATCAACACTCGTACCTGGTGACCAGCAACCACCAGAGCTGGGTCGACATCATGGTCTTGCAATACGTGCTCAATCGACGGATTCGCCCGCTGAAGTTCTTCCTCAAGCAGGAATTGATCTGGGTGCCGGTGATTGGTCTGGCGTGGTGGGCACTGGGCTTTCCGTTCATGAAGCGCTACACCAAGGCTTATCTGGAGAAGCACCCGGAGAAGAAAGGCAAAGACTTGGAAACCACCCGCAAGACCTGTGCGAAGTTTCGCGACAACCCGGTCGGGATTTTCAACTTTGCCGAAGGCACACGGTTTACTGATGGCAAACATGCCCAGCAAAAATCGCCATTCCGTTACCTGCTCAAGCCCAAGGCTGGCGGCATCGCATTTGTGCTGGACGCCATGGGCGAGCAACTGAAGTCACTGGTGAATGTGACCATTCACTACCCTGGCGGGCGTCCTGGTTATTGGGATTTGCTATGCGGGAATGTGAAGGACGTGGTGGTGCAGTTTGAAGAGGTGCAGATTCCGGCCGAGTTTATTGGCAAGAATTATGAGCAGGATGGGGAGTATCGGTTGGCGTTCCAGAGCTGGATCAACCGGTTATGGGAAGACAAGGATGCGTTGCTGGAAAAGCTGCATAAAGACTTCCCAGGCAAACGATGATCAACCTGTGGGAGGGGGCTTGCCCTCGATGACGGAGCATCAGTTGATGCCGTTGTAGCTGACCCACCGCTATCGAGGGCAAGCCCCCTCCCACATTTGACCGCGCCCGATCTTGAAGATGTGAAAAAGCCCGCCACCGATCACTCGGTGGCGGGCTTTTTTTGTGGCCGCGAGGTTTAGATCGCGCCGCGCTGACGCAACAGTTCCAGCACTTGCTTGACGCTGTCTTCCAGCGACAGCGCCTGGGTGTCGAGCACCAGGTCGGCATTCAACGGCACGTCGTACGGGAAGGATTCGCCAGGGATGTTATCCCCGCCGGCCGCGTACAGGCCTTGCGGATCACGCTCGGCGCATACCAGCGGCGACGCCTGCACGTACACAGTCAGCAGACGATCACCGCCAATCAGCGCCTTGGCCTGTTCACGGCCTTCGGCATCCGGGGCAACGAACGCGGCCAGGGTCAGCAGGCCGGCTTCGTTGAACTGGCGCGCCACGTGAGCGGCACGACGCCAGTTTTCCGTACGCCCGGCACGATCCTGTGGCAGACCTTTGTTCAGGTCGTGACGCAGGTTCTGACCATCCAGCACGAAGACCGCACGACCCATGTCGAACAGCTTGCGCTCGACCGCATAGGCCAAGGTGCTCTTGCCAGCGCCGGACAGGCCGCTGAACAGCACGGTGGCCGGTTGCTGGCCGAAGCGCTGGGCACGCTCTTCGGTGGCCACATGCGCCAACTTGCCATGCTGCGCCGCGCTGCCGTGAGTGACCGGCGGTGCGATGATCATGCCTGCGGCAACGGTGCCGTTGGTCAAGCGGTCGATAACAATGAACGCACCCGTGGTGCGATTGCTGTCGTAGCCATCCAGCGCGATGGCGGCGTCGAGGCTGACCTTGACCCGGCCGATCTCGTTCAATTGCAGCGAACTCGCCGGGCCTTCGGCCAGGGTGTTCACGTCCACGCGGTGCACGATGCTGGTGATGGAACCCGGCACGTAGCTGGTGGCGCGCTTGATGTCGTATTTCTTGCCCGGCAGCATCGGTTCTTCGGCCATCCACACCAGCATGGCGTCGAAGGCGTCAGTTACTTGCGGCACGTTGTCGGCATGCACCAGCAGGTCGCCACGGGAGATGTCGATCTCGTCTTCCATGGTCAGGGTCACGGCCTGGCCTGGGCCGGCGTGTTCCAGCTCACCATCGAAGGTGACGATGGATTTGACGCGGCTGCTCTTGCCCGACGGCAGAACCACGATCTCGTCGCCCTTGTGCACGATGCCGCTGGCCAGGGTGCCGGCGAAACCACGGAAGTTCAGGTTCGGACGGTTGACGTACTGCACCGGGAAACGCAGGTCGGTGTAGTTGCGGTCGTTGGCGATCTCGACGGTTTCGAGGATTTCCATCAGCGACTGGCCGGTGTACCAAGGCGAACGCTCGCTCTTGTTCACCACGTTGTCGCCCTTGAGCGCCGACATCGGCACAAAGGCCATGGTGCTCGGCTTGAAGGCGATACCGTCGGCGAACTTCAGGTAATCGGCCTTGATCTGCTCGAACACGCTCTGGTCGAAGCCATTGATGTCCATCTTGTTGACGGCGATCACGATGTGCTTGATGCCCAGCAACGAGGCGATGAAGCTGTGGCGACGGGTCTGGGTCTGCACGCCGTAGCGGGCGTCGATCAGGATGATCGCCAGGTCACAGGTGGAGGCACCGGTGGCCATGTTGCGGGTGTACTGCTCATGGCCGGGGGTGTCGGCAATGATGAATTTGCGCTTGGCGGTGGAGAAGTAGCGGTAGGCAACATCGATGGTGATGCCCTGCTCACGCTCGGCCTGCAGGCCGTCGACCAGCAAGGCCAGGTCGATGTCGTCACCGGTAGTGCCGGACTTCTTCGAATCGCGGGTGATGGCTTCCAGGTGATCTTCGTAGATCATCTTGGAGTCGTGCAGCAGGCGCCCGATCAGGGTGCTCTTGCCGTCATCGACGTTGCCGCAGGTCAGGAAGCGCAACATCTCTTTGCGCTCGTGCTGGCCCAGGTAGGCGAGGATGTCCTCGCTGATCAAATCAGATTGATGCGACATGACAGCCCCTTAGAAATAGCCTTGACGTTTTTTATCTTCCATTGAGCCTGCGCCATCGTGGTCGATGACACGGCCCTGGCGCTCGGAAGTTCGCGTCAGGAGCATTTCCTGAATGATGTCCGTCAGCGTCTCGGCTTCGGACTCCACCGCGCCCGTCAACGGGTAGCAGCCAAGGGTACGGAAACGTACTTTCTTTTTGACGATGCGGGCTTTGTCTTCGTCGGACAGGTGCTCAAGGATGCGGTCGTCGTCGATCATGATCAACGTGCCGTTCTTCTCGATCACGTCGCGTTCGGCGGCGAAGTACAGCGGCACGATCGGGATGCCTTCCAGGTAGATGTACTGCCAGATGTCCAGCTCGGTCCAGTTGGACAGCGGGAATACACGGATCGACTCGCCCTTGTTGACGTTGCCGTTGTAGACGTTCCACAACTCGGGGCGCTGGTTCTTCGGGTCCCAGCGGTGCTTGCTGTCGCGGAACGAGTACACGCGCTCTTTGGCGCGGGATTTCTCTTCATCACGACGGGCACCGCCGAACGCTGCGTCGAAACCATGCTTGTCCAAGGCCTGCTTGAGGCCTTCGGTCTTCATGATGTCGGTGTGCTTGGCGCTGCCGTGGGTGAACGGGTTGATGCCCTGCGCAACGCCATCGGGGTTGACGTGGGTGATCAGGTCCAGGCCCAGTTCCTCGACCATCTTGTCGCGGAACGCGTACATCTCCTGGAATTTCCAGCGGGTGTCGACGTGCATCACCGGGAACGGCAGTTTGCCCGGGAAGAAGGCCTTGCGTGCCAGATGCAGCATCACGGCGGAGTCTTTACCGATCGAGTAGAGCATCACCGGGTTGTCGAACTCGGCGGCGACCTCGCGGATGATGTGGATGCTTTCCGCCTCCAGCTGTTTCAGATGCGTCAGTTTGTCGACCATGGTTACTCACGGAAAAACGATCTTATGGACGGCCAGCGGGCCGTGTTCGAGCGAGGCATGCTAGCACAGCACCTTCTTCTATTCAGGGAGCTGGCTAGATCGAAACGGTATATGAATATGCCGCCAGGTTTGGCCTGCCATGCCGTCAAACCCCCTCCCACATTCAGATTGGGTTGGGGCAGTCGATGAACAGATGTTCGAGCGCAAAACGCCGCGCCAGGTAATCACCCAATGCCTGTACGCCGTAGCGCTCGGTGGCGTGGTGGCCGGCGGCGATGAAGCTGATGTCGTTTTCCCGCGCGCTGTGGAAGGTTTGCTCGGAGGCTTCGCCGCTGAGGAACAGGTCGACGCCGGCGGCAATCCCATGGTCGATGTAGCCTTGGCCACCGCCGGTGCACCAGCCGACGCGGCGGATCATTTCGCTGCCTTCGATCAGCAGCGGTTCGCGGCCCATGACGTCCTGCACGCGGCGGGCAAAGTCGCGGGGCGACAGGGGTTCGGCGAGGGAGCCGACCAGGCCGACGATCTTGGGGTTGGTCGGGTCGAGAGGGCCTTCGACGGTGATGTCCAACTGCTTGGCAAGCTGCACGTTGTTGCCGACGTCGGGGTGCAGGTCCAGCGGCAGGTGATAGGCCAGCAAACTGATGTCGTGCTTGAGCAGGGTTTTCAGGCGGCGCTGCTTCATGCCGGTGATGCAGGGGTTCTCGCCTTTCCAGAAATAGCCGTGGTGCACCAGGATCAAATCGGCCTGGGCTTCAACGGCTGCGTCCAGCAGGGCTTGGCTTGCGGTCACGCCGCTGACGATGCGCATCACCTGCGGACGGCCTTCGACTTGCAGGCCGTTGGGGCAGTAGTCGGCGATTTTTGCACTGCAGAGGTAGCGGTCCGCTTCCTCGACGAGGGTGGTAAGGGGGACGGCCATAAAAGACTCCTAAATATCCCGTTCCGAGGCGCTCGCAGCCTCGTATAATGCGCGACATTATGGGCGCTCTCCCGCCCCCTGCAACCTGTCAGGACTTACTTGATGCTCAAGGCACTGCGTTTTTTTGGATGGCCATTGCTGGCTGGCGTGCTGATCGCGATGCTGATTATTCAGCGTTATCCCCAGTGGGTGGGCTTACCCAGCCTTGATGTCAACCTGCAACAGGCGCCGCAGACCAGCGCGGTGGTGCAAGGCCCGGTGACGTACGCCGACGCAGTGGTCATTGCCGCTCCGGCGGTGGTCAACCTGTACACCACCAAGGTCATCAACAAGCCGGCGCATCCGTTGTTCGAGGATCCGCAGTTCCGCCGCTATTTCGGTGACAACGGGCCCAAGCAGCGGCGCATGGAATCCAGCCTGGGTTCCGGGGTGATCATGAGCCCCGAAGGCTACATCCTCACCAACAACCACGTGACCACCGGCGCCGACCAAATTGTGGTGGCCCTGCGTGATGGCCGCGAAACCCTGGCCCGCGTGGTGGGCAGCGACCCGGAAACGGACCTGGCGGTGTTGAAGATCGATTTGAAAAACCTGCCTTCCATCACCCTCGGCCGTTCCGATGGCTTGCGAGTGGGTGATGTGGCGCTGGCCATCGGCAACCCGTTCGGGGTGGGCCAGACGGTGACCATGGGCATCATCAGCGCCACCGGCCGTAACCAGTTGGGCCTCAACAGCTACGAAGACTTCATCCAGACCGACGCGGCGATCAACCCCGGCAACTCCGGCGGCGCGCTGGTGGATGCCAATGGCAACCTGACCGGTATCAATACCGCGATTTTTTCCAAGTCCGGCGGCTCCCAGGGCATCGGTTTTGCGATCCCGGTGAAGCTGGCGATGGAAGTGATGAAGTCGATCATCGAGCACGGCCAGGTTATTCGCGGCTGGCTGGGGATCGAAGTACAACCGCTGACCAAGGAACTGGCCGAGTCGTTTGGCCTGACCGGGCGCCCTGGCATCGTAGTCGCCGGGATCTTCCGCGACGGACCGGCGCAGAAAGCCGGCCTGCAATTGGGTGACGTGATCCTGAGCATCAACGGCGAACCGGCCGGCGATGGTCGCAAGTCGATGAACCAGGTGGCGCGGATCAAACCGACCGATAAGGTGGCGATCCTGGTGATGCGCAACGGTAAAGAGATCAAGTTGTCGGCGGAGATCGGCCTGCGCCCGCCGCCGGCTCCGGTAAAAGAAGAAGAATAAGCCGCCTCGCCCAGGTGCCCCTTAGCGGGCACCTGTAAGTTAATGTTTCACAGCGATTCATTCTCATTAGTCATGTTATATTGTTTCAATATCGCTATTGGAACGCTCTATCATGCCGTCTCGAAGAATTGCCCCCTTGGCTGGCCTGGCCTTGGGTTTGCTGCTCGACCCCGCCTTTGCCGAAGAAACCACCGTCGAACTCGATACCATCAGCGTCACTACCGACGCCTATGAATCCGCCACCGGCCCGGTGAAGGGCTACCGCGCCACTCGTTCGGCCAGCGCGACTAAAACCGACACGGCCCTGCGCGATATCCCACAATCCATCAGCGTGATTCCCGCCACGGTGCTCAAGGACCTGGGCAGCACCAACGTGGAACGTGCCCTGGAATTTGCGGGCGGCGTGTCCAAGCAAAACAACTTTGGTGGCCTGACCCTCTACGAATACAGCGTGCGTGGTTTCACCACCTCGGAGTTCTACCAGGACGGTTTCAGCGCCAACCGTGGTTACCCGAGCACACCGGACGCGGCCAACATCGAACGCATTGAAGTACTCAAAGGCCCTGCGGCCAGTTTGTACGGGCGCGGCGACCCAGGCGGCACCGTGAATATCGTCACCAAAAAACCTCAGCCAGACGCCTTCACCACCCTGCAAACCAGCGCCGGCAGTTGGGACCGTTACCGCACCGCCATCGACGTCAACACGCCGCTGGACAACGAAGGCCACGTGCTCTCGCGGGTCAACCTGGCAGTAGAGGACAACCACAGCTTTCGCGATCACGTGCAGAGCAAGCGCGTTTTCGTTGCGCCCTCGTTCAGTTGGCAACTGGACCCGGACACCAGTCTGCTGGTGGAAAGCGAATTCGTGCGCCACAGCTCCACGTTCGACCGTGGCATCGTCGACGCGCCCGGTCTGTCGCGCTCCACCTTCCTCGGCGAGCCCAACGACGGCGACATCGACAACCACAACAACCGCATCCAGGCGACCCTCGAACATCACCTCAACGACGCCTGGAAACTGCGCCTGGCCAGCCACTACAAACAAGGCAGCCTATGGGGCGATGCCTCGGAAAACCGGCCACTCAGCGCCGACGGCCATACCCTCAACCGCCGCTACCGCGAACGCTCCATGGGCTGGCACGACAGCATCACCCAATTGGAGCTGCGCGGTTTGTTCGACGTCGGCAGCTGGCAGCATGAACTGCTGGTGGGCACCGAATACGAGGACTACCGCAAGAAGGAACGCGTGACCGCCATCGCCGGCAGCCCGGGTAGCTCATACGCGATCGACATCTACAACCCGGTCTACGGCCAAGCCAAACCCAATGGCGTACGTTCCGGCACCGACTTTTTCGAGCAGACCAAAAGCCACGCCCTGAACCTGCAAGACCAGATCGTCTTTACCGACCGCCTGCGCGGCATGGTCGGCGCACGCTTCGAGCATTTCGAGCAAACCGTCGACGACTTCCCCCGCAACGCCCCGCCGAGCCGGCAAACCCACGACGCCCTCACCCAGCGCGCCGGCCTGCTTTATCAACTCACGCCCGAAGTCGGCGTGTTCGCCAACGCTTCGACCTCGTTCAAACCCAACAGCGGCCTGGACGCCACGGGCAACACCTTCAAGCCCGAAGAAGGCGTGGGTTATGAAGTGGGGATCAAGAGCGAGCTGTTCGACGACCGCCTCAGCACCACCGTCGCCGCGTTCCATATCGAAAAGGAAAACGTGCTGGCCCTGGACCCGGCCACCAACACCAACCGCGCCATGGGCAAGGCGCGCAGCCAGGGCGTTGACTTGCAACTGACCGGGCAACTGACCGACGCGATACGGGTGATCGGCGCCTTCGCCTACATCGACGCCGAAGTGACCAAAGGTGACAAGGCCATTGCGGCCGGCAGCCGCATTCTCGGCGTGGCCAAGCGCAGCGGCAGTCTGTTGGGGGTGTATGAATTCCAGGATGGCGCGTTGCGCGGCTCAGACCTGGGCGCAGCGTTTACCTATGTGGGAGACCGCTCAGGTGAAGCAGGCGGCAGCTTTGAACTGCCGGCCTACCACACCGTAGATTTGCTCGCGCATTACAAGGCGACCGAGAACGTGACGGTGGGCCTGAACCTGAACAACCTGTTTGATGAAAAATACTATGAGCGGTCCTACAGCAATTACTGGGTCAACCCCGGCGAACCGCGCAACTTCACGGTCAGCCTGACCCTCAATCTCTAACACAAATCAAACATGTGGGAGGGGGCGTGCTCCCGATAGCTGCTACGAATTACGTGTAGCGGGATCAAGCCCCTTCCCACATTTGGATCTGTGCCAGGTTCAATTACAGTGAAAGAGGCGCTCTTTCACACAGCGTATTGAGCGCCGCCGCCCACTGCGGATCATCATTCAAGCACGGTACCAATACCAATTCCTCGCCTCCGGCCTCGCGGAACTGCTCCAGGCCGCGATCGCCAATCTCTTCCAGGGTCTCGATGCAATCGGCCACAAACGCCGGGCACATCACCAGCAGCTTTTTCACGCCTTGTTGAGCCAGCGCCTCCAAGCGCGCTTCGGTGTAGGGTTCGATCCACTTCGCACGGCCCAGGCGCGATTGAAACGCCACCGACCATTTGCCATCCGGCAAGCCCAGGCGCTCGGCCACATCGCGGGCAACACTGAAGCACTGCGCGCGATAGCATGTGGCAAGCACTTGCGGCGAGGCGTTCTTGCAGCAGTCGGCATCCTTGAAGCAATGCTGGCCGGTCGGGTCGAGCTTAGTCAGATGGCGCTCGGGCAAACCATGAAAGCTCAGCAGCAAGTGGTCGTAATCCTGCTCGACATAACGCTGTGCGCTCGCCGCCAGGGCATCGAGGTATTCGGGCTGATCGTAGAACGGCTGCAGGATCGAAAACTGTACATTCAGTTTCCTGTCTTTCACCACGCGCCGGGCCTCTTCGATCACCGTGGTCACGGTGCTGTCGGCGAACTGCGGGTACAAAGGCGCCAGGGTGACCTTCTGAATGCCTTGGGCGGCCAGCCGGGTGAGGGTCGTTTCCAGGGACGGCTCGCCGTAACGCATGGCCAGCTCTACGGGGCCCTGGGTCCACTGCGCGGTCATCTGCTGTTGCAGGCGGCGACTGAGCACCACCAGCGGCGAACCTTCATCCCACCAGATCGACGCATAGGCATGGGCCGACTGCTCGGGGCGCTTGATCAGGATCAGCGACACCAGCAAGCGCCGCACCGGCCATGGCAGGTCGATCACATAAGGGTCCATCAAAAACTGGTTGAGGTAGCTGCGCACATCGGCCACCGAAGTGGACGCCGGTGAACCCAGGTTGACCAGTAACAACGCGTGATCCGTCATGCAACATCCTATCTCTAGAGGCGGCTGGACAAGTCGTCCAGAGCCGCATGCAACTCAGTGAACTGGAAAATGAAACCGGCGGCCATCAAGCGTTCGGGGATCGCCTTCTGCCCGCCCAGTAACAGCCCCGACAACTCGCCCAAGCCGACTTTCAGCGCAAAGGCCGGCATCGGCATGAACGCCGGGCGGTGCAGCACCTGGCCCAGGGTCTTGGCGAACTCGCGGTTACGCACCGGGTGTGGCGCGCAGGCATTATACGGACCGCTGGCGTCATCCTTGTGCAGAAGAAAATCAATCAGGGCGATTTGATCCTTGATATGCACCCAGGGCATCCACTGCCGACCATTGCCGATCGGCCCGCCCAGCGCCAGTTTGAACGGCAGCAGCAGCCGCGACAAAAAGCCGCCCTCGGCCGCCAGCACCAGGCCGGTCCGCACCAGCACCACACGGATGCCCAGGGATTCTGCGCGCTGGGCGGTTTCTTCCCAGGCGATACACAGCTGGCTGGGGAAGTCGTCCTGCACCGGGCCGCTGGCCTCGGTCAGTTCGCGCTCACCGCCGTCGCCGTACCAGCCCACCGCCGAGCCGGAAATCAACACCGCCGGTTTCTGCGCCTGGCCTTCGAGCCACGCCAGCAGGGTTTCGGTAAGACCGATGCGGCTGCTCCACAACAGCGCCTTGCGTTTGTGAGTCCAGGGGCGGTCGGCGATGGCGGCGCCGGCGAGATTGACCACCGCGTCCACGGCGCCGATCACCTCTTCCAGGCGCGCAACGCCCAGCACCTGCGCGCCACACAGGGCGGCAACCTCTTCCGGATGGCGGCTCCACACGGTCAGGCGATGGCCTTGGGCGAGCCAGTGTTGGCAGAGTTGGCGGCCGATCAAGCCGGTACCGCCGGTCAGCAAAATATGCATGGGATCCTCCTCATGTAACGTTCGCCGCCGATCACTGGTCTATTTTATAAGCAGGGATCAATTTGTAATCGGGCGTGGCTGTTGTTTAAGCCTCAGCTTTAACCATAGGTCACGCCAGACGTTCAGGTACGCCAAAACTTATACCAAAAAACAATATTGTACAGCTATTGGTGTCGGCGTAGTCTGTACCCAACGGTAAAACGAGGCCTCCCATGACTGTCCCCATCGCGATCATCGGTACCGGCATCGCCGGTCTCTCCGCCGCCCAAGCGTTACGAGACGCCGGGCACGCTGTAAAACTTTTCGACAAGAGCCGCGGCAGCGGTGGCCGCATGTCCAGCAAGCGCAGCGATGCCGGCGCGCTGGACATGGGCGCCCAGTACTTCACCGCCCGCGACCGACGCTTCGTCAACGAAGTGCAACGCTGGCAAAGCAACGGCTGGGCCGAGCAATGGAAACCGCAGTTGTACAACTTCAAATCCGGCCAGCTCACGCCCTCCCCCGACGAGCAGATCCGCTGGGTCGGCTCCCCGCGCATGAGCGCCATCACCCGCGCCCTGCTCGATGACTTGCCGGTGGAATTCGGTTGCCGCATTACCGAGGTGTTCCAAGGCACTCAGCACTGGAACCTGCTCGACGCGGACGGCGGCAGCCATGGCCCATTCAGCCATGTGGTCATCGCCACGCCAGCGCCCCAAGCCACCGCCCTGCTGGCTGCTGCGCCCAAGCTGGCCAGCGCCGCCGCGGGGGTGAAAATGGATCCCACGTGGGCTGTCGCCCTGGCCTTCGACAAGCCACTGGATACACCGATGGAAGGCTGTTTCGTACAAGACAGTCCCCTCGACTGGCTGGCGCGCAACCGCAGCAAACCTGGGCGCGACACCACCCTCGATACCTGGGTCCTGCATGCCACAAGCGCGTGGAGCAAAGCCCATCTGGACTTGCCCAAGGAAGCCGTGATCGAACACCTGCACGGCGCCTTCGCCGAATTGCTGCACAGCGCCATGCCTGCGCCGTCCTTCAGCCTGGCGCACCGCTGGCTTTATGCGCGCCCGTCCAGCAGTCACGAATTCGGTGTGCTGGCCGATGCTGACCTGGGCCTGTACGTGTGTGGCGACTGGTGCCTGTCCGGTCGGGTCGAAGGTGCCTGGCTCAGTGGCCAGGAAGCCGCGCGACGATTGATCGAGCACCTGCAATGAACCGTCTCAACCCCGCCAAACTGCTGCTGTCGAAGTGGACAGCAGCCCACCCCCGCCACAAGGAAAAACACTTTCTGGTCACCGAATTGTTCCGGGACGAAGAAGGCACCGTGCTGGAAATCGAGCTGCAGGCGATCATGACCAAACGGGCCGAACGCCTGCCGTGGCAGACGTTGCAGAATGCCGAGGCCTGGAAAATCGGCTGGAAATAGTCCTCACGAAAAAACCTGTACAAATGATTTGACTTGTACAGCATCAAACCTATGATGAGATTTAGTTGTACAACGCCTAAAGCTTGTACAGGAATTTATCAGGGGTTTGCCGATGTCCAGCAGCGCAAAACCGAAGATCGCTATCAGCGCCTGCCTGTTGGGCGAGAACGTGCGCTTCAACGGCGGTCATAAACAATCCCTGCTCTGCAGCCAGACCCTCGCCGACTATTTCGACTTTGTGCCGCTGTGCCCCGAAGTTGCGATTGGCCTGGGCATCCCCCGCGAACCGATCCGCCTGGTCGGCGACCCTGCCCACCCGCAGGCCGTGGGCACAGTGCGCCGTGAGCTCAACGTGACCCAACCGCTGGACGACTACGGCCAGCAGATGGCCCAGGAACACACCGACCTGTGCGGTTACATTTTTATGCAGAAATCGCCGTCCTGTGGCCTGGAGCGGGTCAAGGTGTACCGCGAAAACGGCACCCCGGTCGACGGCGGCGGGCGCGGCATCTATGCCCGGGCGTTTTGCGCGCGCCACCCCAACCTGCCGGTCGAAGAAGACGGCCGATTGAATGACCCGGTGCTGCGGGAAAACTTCCTGACCCGCGTGTTCGTCTACGCCAGTTGGCAGCAGCTGCTGGCCGAAGGACTGACTCGTCACGGCTTGCTGGCTTTTCACTCGCGCTACAAATACCTGCTGATGGCCCACAGCCCTGTCCATTACAAAAGCCTGGGTCACCTGCTGGGCAGCATGGGCAAAGGCACCGACCTCAGTGAACTGGCCGCGTGTTACTTCAGTGACTTGATGACCGGCCTGACCAAATGCGCCACCCGCGGCACCCACACCAATGTGCTGCAACACATCAGTGGCTACCTCAAGCAGGTCATCAGCGCCGACGACAAGCAGGAAATGCAGACCGTTATCGGCCAATACCGTCACGGCATCGTGCCACTGGTGGTGCCTTTGACCCTGCTCAAACATCACTTTCGCCAACACCCGGACCGCTACATCGCGCAGCAGGCGTACCTGCAACCGCACCCGGAAAACCTCAGCCTGCGCAATGCGATCTAGACCATGAAAGTTGCCCTGCAAGACGAACCCGGTGAAGACATCGCCCAAGCCCTGCAAGACGGCTGGCTGCCGATCCGCGAAGTGGCGCGCCAGACCGGTGTCAACGCCGTGACCCTGCGGGCCTGGGAACGCCGCTATGGCCTGATCGTGCCCCAGCGCACGCCCAAGGGCCATCGGCTGTTCAGCGCCGACCATGTGCAACGTATCCACGCCATTCTCACCTGGCTCAATCGCGGCGTGCCGGTCAGCCAGGTGAAACACCTGATTGACACTGCTCAGACCAGCCCCGACACGGCAGAGAATGAATGGCACACCCTGCGCCAGTCCCTGGTGCAGGCCACCAGCGAACTGACCGAGCGCCGGGTCGACGACGCCTTCAACCAGGCCATGGCGCTATACCCGCCGCGCACCCTGTGCGAACAACTGCTGCTGCCACTGATCATGGAGCTGGAGCAGCGTTGGCAGGGCCAGTTCGGCGCGCAGATGGAACGGGTGTTTTTCCTGTCCTGGCTGCGCAGCAAGTTCGGTGCGCGTATCTACCACAACAATCGCCAACTGCACGGTGCGCCGCTGTTGCTGGTCAACCAGTCCGACCTGCCACTGGAGCCGCACCTGTGGCTCAGCGCCTGGCTGGCCAGCAGCGCCGATTGCCCGGTGGAAGTGTTCGACTGGCCGCTGCCCGCCGGCGAACTGGCCCTGGCGGTGGAGCATCTGCAACCGCGCGCGGTGCTGCTGTATTCGAGCAAGGCCCTGCACTTGCCAGCGCTGACCAAACTGCTGATGGGCGTCAGTTGCCCGACGCTGCTCGTCGGACCAACGGTGTGCATCCACCAGGCTGAGTTAGCCGTATTAACCCGTGACACTCCTGAATTGTTCGTGGCCGAAGAGGTGCTGTCGGCTCACCAGTTATTGATCCAGCGTGGACTTATCTAAATGCATTTGATCTGGCTGCGCACCGACCTGCGCCTACACGACAACACCGCCCTGGCCGCCGCGAGCCAGCGTGGCCCGGTCGCTGCCGTGTACCTGATCACGCCTGAGCAATGGCTGGCCCACGATGACGCGCCGTGCAAAGTCGACTTCTGGCTACGCAACCTGCAGCACCTGAGCCAGGCCTTGGGCGAGCTGAACATCCCGCTGTTGATCCGCACGGCGGCCACTTGGGATCAGGCGCCCGCTGTGCTCGGCGAACTGTGCCGGGCGCTGTCGGTGCAATCGCTGCACGTCAACGAGGAGTACGGCATTCACGAAAGCCGCCGTGACGCCGCCGTCGCCCAGGCGCTGGAGGCCGAAGGCGTGACGTTCCACAGCTACCTTGACCAATTGTTCTTCCAACCGGGCAGTGTGCTGACCAAGACCGGCACCTACTTCCAGGTCTTCAGTCAGTTCCGCAAGGTCTGCTACACACGGCTGCACAGCGCGCTGCCACGCTTGGTGCCCACGCCAAAGGCCCAGGCCAGACTCGACTTCAACAGCGATCCGGTCCCGACCACCGTTGCCGGTTTCGAGCCGCCCAGCAACACCCTGCGCGCGCTCTGGCCTGCCGGTGAAGACGAAGCCCGGCGCCGCCTTGACACCTTCGCCGACCAGCAGATCAGCTACTACAAAGACGAGCGCGATTTCCCCGCCAAGCCCGGCACCAGCCAGTTATCGGCCTACCTCGCGGCAGGCGTGGTCTCGCCGCGTCAGTGCCTGCATGCCGCGTTGCAGACCAACCAGGGCGAATTCGAAAGTGGCGACATCGGCGCCATCACCTGGATCAACGAATTGCTCTGGCGTGAGTTCTACAAACACATCCTGGTGGGCTACCCACGGGTGTCGCGCCACCGTGCGTTCCGCCCCGAAACCGAAGCCGTGGCTTGGCGTGATGCGCCCAAGGATCTGGCGGCCTGGCAAGAAGCTCGCACGGGCCTGCCGATCATTGACGCCGCCATGCGCCAACTGCTGGAAACCGGCTGGATGCACAACCGGCTGCGCATGGTGGTGGCGATGTTCCTGACCAAGAACCTGCTGATCGACTGGCGTGAAGGCGAGCGCTTCTTTATGCGCCACCTGATCGACGGCGACCTGGCGGCCAACAACGGCGGCTGGCAGTGGAGTTCGTCCACCGGCACCGACTCGGCGCCGTACTTCAGGATCTTCAGCCCCCTGAGCCAGTCGGAAAAGTTCGACAGCGAAGGGGTATTCATCAAGCACTGGCTGCCGGAACTGGCCGCACTGAATAAAAAGGAAGTGCACAACCCCGAAGCCGCCGGTGGCCTGTTTGGCGTGGCGGATTATCCGCGCTCGATTGTCGACCTGAAAAAGTCCCGCGAGCGAGCCCTGGCCGCCTTTCGCAGCCTGCCTTCGCGGCAGTCGGTGGCCGAACATGAGTGACTTCCTGCAACGCTTCGCCCAGACCTTCGCCACGCTGGACAAGCACAACCTGCACCTGCTCGACAGCCTATACAGCAAGGACATTGCCTTTACCGACCCGCTGCACGAGGTCCATGGCCTGACCGCGCTGCACAGCTATTTCGCCGAGCTGTACAGCAATGTCAGCCAACTGCGCTTCGACTTCCACGGTTTCGACCAAGTGGCCGAAGGCGAAGGCTACCTGCGCTGGAAAATGAGTTTTTGCCACCCGCGCCTGGCCAACGGCCAAGTCATCCGGGTGGAGGGGTGCTCGCACCTGATGTGGCGGGACAAGGTGTACCGCCACCGCGATTACTTCGATGCGGGCGCCATGCTCTACGAACACCTTCCCGTCCTGGGCAAAGTCGTCAGTTGGTTGAAAAGGAGAGTGGGATGAACGCAGTGTCGCCACGTCGTTATTGGCTGACCGGTGCCAGCAGTGGGATTGGTGCCGCCTTGGCTGTGGAGTTGCTTGACAGCGGCGCCCATGTGGCCTTGAGTTCCCGCACCCAGGCGCCGCTGGACGCACTGGCCCAACGTTACCCCGGCCAAGTGCTGGTGGTGGCCGGTGACCTGACCAACAGCCAGACGGTACGCGAGATCGGGGAGCATATCGGTGCTGCCTGGGGTTCGCTCGACACCGTGATCCTCAACGCCGGCACCTGTGAGTATGTCGACGCCAAGCAGTTTGATTCATCGATCATCGAGCACGTGGTGCGCACCAACTTGCTGGCCAGCAGTTATTGCATCGAAGCGGCCCTGCCGTTGCTGCGTGCCGGGCGCACCCCGCATCTGGTGGGTGTTGCCAGCGCCGTGACCTACCTGCCGATGCCCCGCGCCGAAGCCTATGGCGCGTCCAAGGCCGGGCTGCGTTACCTGTTCGAATCCCTGCGCATCAGCCTGTCGACGGAAAACATCGACGTCACCGTGATCAGCCCTGGCTTTGTCGACACGCCACTGACCGAGCGCAATGACTTCCCGATGCCCCTGAGCTGGCCTGCCGACAAGGCGGCTCGGCACATTTTCGCCAAGCTGGACAAACGCCCACTGGAAATCGCCTTCCCGGCGTTGTTCATTGCGACCCTGTGGCCGCTGTCGAAACTGCCTAACCGCGCGCAATTGATCATCGGCAAACGCATGCTGCGCAGCCCGCCACCGAAAAAGGACGACCAGTGAAGATCGCCATTATCGGCAGCGGCATTGCTGGCCTGACCAGCGCCTACCTGCTCAGCCGCCGTCACGAGGTCACCGTGTTTGAAGCGGGCAATCGTATCGGCGGGCATACCCATACAGTCGATGTCAGCGTCGACGGCAAAAGCTACGCGGTGGACACCGGCTTTATCGTGTTCAACGACTGGACCTACCCCAATTTCATCCGCTTGCTGGGGCAGATTGGCGTGACGTTCAAACCCACCGAGATGAGCTTCTCGGTGTGCGACGAAAGCACCCGGTTCGAATACAACGGCAATAACCTCAACAGCCTGTTCGCCCAGCGCCGCAATATCCTGTCGCCGGGCTTCTGGGGCATGTTGCGCGACATCCTGCGCTTCAACCGCCAGGCGCCGCTGGATCTGCAGGAGCAACGCATCAGCGCCGAGATGACCTTGGGCGATTACCTCGCAGCCGGCGGATACGGCGAACGCTTTGTGCGGCATTACATCGTGCCGATGGGCGCGGCGATCTGGTCGATGTCCCTGGCAGACATGCTGGGCTTTCCGTTGCAGTTCTTTGTGCGCTTCTTCAAGAACCACGGCTTGCTGTCGGTGAACAACCGGCCGCAGTGGTGTGTGATCGAAGGCGGGTCCAGCCGCTACATCGAACCGTTGACGCGCCGCTTTCGCGAGCAGATTCGCCTGAATTGCCCTGTGCATAATGTCGAGCGCACCGAGGACGGCGTAGTTATCCACAGCCCTGCCGGCAGCGAGGCGTTTGATCGGGTGGTGTTCGCCTGCCACAGCGACCAGGCACTGGCATTGCTCGCCGACCCCAGCCAGGCCGAACAGGAGATTCTCGGTGCCCTGCCCTACGCCGACAACGACGTGGTCCTGCACACCGACACCCGCCTGCTGCCCGACCGCAAACTCGCCTGGGCCAGCTGGAATTATCGGCTGAGCGGCAACACCCAGACCCAGGCGGCCGTCACTTATGACATGAACATCCTGCAGGGCATCGACAGCGCCACCACCTTTTGCGTCAGCCTCAACCAGACGCCAATGATCAACCCGCTGAAGATCCTCGCGCGCTACACCTACGCCCATCCGCAATACAGCCTGGCGGCGGTGGCCGCGCAAAACCGCTGGGAAGAACTGGCCGGGGCGCGCAACACCTTTTACTGCGGCGCCTACTGGGCCAATGGGTTCCACGAAGACGGCGTGGTCAGCGCCCTGCGTGTGGCCCAGGCCTTTGGGGAAACCCTGTGAACAGCGCCCTGTACAGCGGCTGGATTGCCCATCGACGGTTTGCGCCCAAGGCCCATGCCTTTCGCTACCGCATCGGCCTGCTGTACCTGGACTTGAGCGAACAAGACGAAGTCCTCGGGCTGTCGCCGTTGGCGGGGCGCAGTCGCCTGGCGCCCTTCGGTTTTCGTCAGCAGGATTACCTGCGTGAATTCACGCGCCACGGCATGAGCTTGAGCGATGCCGTGCGCCAGGAAGTCGGCAAGGCGCTGGGGCGTACGCCTCAGGGCGTTATCTGCCTACTGACCCAGGCCCGTAGTTGGGGCCTGGCTTTTAATCCGGTGAGTTTCTTCTATTGCTTCGAGGCCGATGGGCAACTGGCCGCGATTCTGTGTGAAGTGACCAACACCCCGTGGCGCGAGCGCTACCACTATGTGCTGCCGGCCCAAGCCCTGGGCGCTGATGAGCACCAGCATTTCGCCGTGGCCAAGGCCTTCCATGTGTCGCCGTTCTTGCCCCGCGACCTGGAATACCGCATGAGCTTCAGCCCGCCCGCCGCCAGGCTCGGCGTGCACATGGCCGACTGGCAGGGCGAGCTGAAAGTGTTCGACGCCACCTTGAGCCTGCAAAAAGAAGTGTTGGATCGCGCCAGCCTGCATCGCTACTTGTGGCGCTTTCCGTGGATGACCGCCAAGACGTGCCTGGCCATTTACTGGCAGGCGCTGCGCCTTTTTCTTAAGCGCACACCGATTTTTTCCCACCGGGCCGCCGATGGCGCCTCTCGTACAGCCGTCGGGTATACCAAGGATCGCCGCCATGAAATCCCCTAGCTTATCGGTCAAGGCCAACCGCCTGAACGTCAACGGTGTGACCAGTGCGCTGTTGCGCAAGGGCGTGCTGCGTCAACTCAGCCAATTGCGCCACGGCCAACTGGTGGTGATCGAGGACGGCGAACGGCAAGTGTTCGGCGCACGGGAAGCGCACTTGCTGGGGGAAATCCAGATCCTCGACCCTGCGGTTTGGGGACTGGTGGCGGCCAACGGCTCCATCGGCGCCGGCGAGGCGTTTATCCACGGGTATTGGAGCAGCCCGGACCTGACCGCCGTGGTGCGTGTGATGGTCAGCAACCTGGACGTGCTCGACGCCATGGAAGGTGGCCTGGCACGGCTGGCACGCCCGCTCACCCAAGGCCTGCACTGGCTCAACCGCAACACACGCAAGGGCTCGCAGAAAAACATCGCCGCGCACTACGACCTGGGTAACGACCTGTTCGAAGAATTCCTCGACCCGACCATGATGTATTCGGCGGCGCAATTTCTGAGCCCTGACGACACCCTGGAACAGGCGCAACTGAACAAGCTGGAACGCATCTGCCAGAAGCTCGTGCTCAAGCCCACCGACCACCTGCTGGAAATCGGTACAGGTTGGGGCAGCATGGCGCTGTATGCGGCGCAACACTATGGCTGCAAGGTCACCACCACGACCTTGTCCAAGGAGCAGTTCGCATACACCGAAAAACGCATCGAAACCCTCGGCTTGCAAGGCCAGGTCACGCTGCTGCTGAGTGACTATCGCGACCTCACCGGCCAGTACGACAAGCTGGTGTCCATCGAGATGATCGAAGCCGTTGGCCATCGCTTCCTGCCGACCTACTTCAAGCAATGCGCGCACTTGCTCAAGAGCGATGGGCTGATGTTGCTGCAGGCCATCACCATCCGCGAGCAACGGTTTGAGCAGGCCAAGAACAGCGTGGACTTTATCCAGCGCTACATTTTTCCGGGCGGCGCCCTGCCCAGTGTGCAGAACATGCTGCAAATCGTCAGCCGCGACACCGATATGAACCTGCTGCACATGGAAGACTTTGGCCTGCACTACGCGCGAACCCTGCGCCTGTGGCATGAGAACTTTCGTCGCGCTCACGGCCGCCTGACAGAAATGGGCTACGACGAATACTTCCTGCGGTTGTGGGAGTTTTACCTGTGTTACTGCGAAGGTGGCTTTATGGAGCGCACCATCGGCACCGCGCAATTGCTGCTGGCCAAACCGGCAGCGATCAACCCGCCGTTGCTCGGGCGCTTCAATGCTTAAAAACCTGGCCAATGCCGTGCTGTTCCAGTGCGGCTGGTTTGCCTGTGTGCTGGGCGGCGACAGCGTGTGGTTACTCGTGGGGCTCGCTGCGCTGGCTATTCACCTGCTGTGGATAAGTTCATGGGCCGAAGACGGCAGACTGATTCTCGGCGTGACGGTGCTGGGCACATTGCTGGATACGGCGTTACGCACGGTGGGCGTGTTTCATTTCACCGAGCCGGGCCCGCTGATCCCGTTCTGGTTGATGCTGCTGTGGGCGCTACTGGCAACTACACTGCGTCATTGTCTGGCCTGGAGCACCCGGCCTCGCTGGCGCGCAGCATTATTGGGCGCCGTGGGCGGCCCCATGTCCTATTACGCAGGCAGCCAACTGGCAGGGGTGAGCTTCGGTTACGCCCTGTGGCCGAGCCTGTTCGGCTTGGCACTGCTGTGGGCTGTGCTCTTCGCACTGCTTGCTCGCGCCGCGACAAAATACTGAAGCCGGTCGGCTTTTTCTTGCAGCTTGCCGCTCAAAGCATGAAGCTGCCGCCATGACCAACATCCCCCACACTCAAATTGCCGAACCCGCCGTCACCTGCTCGACGTGCGCGGCCTGCTGCTGCCAGCTGGAAGTCATGCTGATCACCGACACCGGCGTGCCGGAGCGCTATATCGACACCGATGATTGGGGCGGCGAAGTGATGCTGCGCCTGGACGACGGCTGGTGCGCGGCGCTGGATCGGGACACGATGATGTGCACGATCTATGAGCGCCGGCCGCTGATTTGCCGGGAATTCGAGATGGGCGCACCGGAGTGCATCGAAGAGCGCCAGGGGATTGCGACGGCCTACCGCTGACCCAAACACCGATGACGATCAAATGCAGGAGGGAGCTTGCCCCCGATTGCAGTGTGTCAGGCAAAAACTTGCTGGCTGATACAGCCCAATCGGGGGCAAGCCCCCTCCCACAAGGGATTTGCGCAATTACAACTGCAGGGTGTAGTGCAGCGCGTAGCTCTCTACCCCATCATTGTTGCTGCTGATGCCGGCATTGGAATAGTGCGTGGCACGAATGCCCACTTCATGCCCACCGGTAAACCGCAGGCCGAACCCCAGACGGTCTTCGAACTGGAAAGCCTGGCCGATGTTGTTGTCTTCCAACTTCGTGCGGGAGAACACCGCCACACCGATCCCCGCCTCGATGTATGGCTTGACCGATTCCCCGGCAAACTCATACACAAACACCGGCGAGAACGACAGGCTGCTGGCACTGGCGCGCTTGTCGCCATCCCAGTAGGTATAAGCGCCGCTCCAGTAACCGGTCAGGCGACCCACATCGCTCTGCCACCAGCTTTTATCCCAGTCCGACGTGAGCCCCAATCGGTAGGTCATGGTCGAGTCGCTGGTGCTGCCTACGCCAAATTCCAGGCCAGCAGCCTGGGCCGAAACCGAGTGTCCCACCACTACGGCCGCAATTGCGGCCAAACAGAACAAGCGCTTCATAAGAAACAGTCCTTTGAGAACGAAGTTGTATGATTTTTTACAGGCCATCTCGCTATAGAAGCTGACTCAGAGCCAGAAGTTCAGCGACATTTCACGAAATTTTCACGAGCCAAAGCTTCGCACAACTGCGGAATGTTTCCAAAGTGTGGGTAGGATATTTCTTAGATGACACACATCACCGCTGGTCCAGAACTGGGCAGGTTCAGGATCGCCATGGGCCAGCAGGTTGCGTTCGCCCAACAAACGCTTGAGCTGGCGGGCCACGGCGGCGCCGGTGTCGATGAGGGCGATACTGGGGGGCAGCATCTGTGCCAGGAGGGGCTTCAGGAAGGGATAGTGGGTGCAACCGAGGATGATGGTGTCGCAACCAGCGTTGAGCAGCGGCTCGATGTAGCCCTGCAACAACTGGCGCAGGGCCGGGCTGTTCAGGTCGCCAGTTTCAATCAGTTCCACCAGGCCGGGGCACGGCTGGGTGATCACCCGCACATCGGTGGCGAAACGGTCGAGCAACGCGGCGAACTTGGCACTTTGCAGGGTGCCGGTGGTGGCCAGCACGCCGACCACGCCACTGCGGGTGGCGGCAGCCGCTGGCTTGACGGCGGGCTCCATGCCCACCAACGGCCAGTCGGGGTAGTCCTCGCGTAAATCGGCAACGGCGGCGACGGTGGCGGTGTTGCAGGCAATCACAAAAGCCTTGGAACCCTGTTCGCGGAAAAACTCAGCGACCCGTCGCGAACGCTCACGAATAAATTCGGGGGTTTTCTCGCCATAGGGGATATGCCCGCAATCGGCCACGTACAACAGCGATTCGTGGGGCAATAGCTGTTGGATTTCATCCAGCACCGACAAACCGCCGACGCCGGAATCGAACACACCGATTGGCGCGTCCTTACCCATGTTGCGTCCCGCAGACACTGCAACCGGGATCACGCTTGACGCGCAATTCTCGAAAACGTGTGGTCAAGGCGTCGATCAGCAGCAAGCGGCCCACCAGCGGTTCACCGAAACCGGCCAGCAACTTCAAGGCTTCCAAGGCTTGCAGGCTGCCGACGAGCCCCACCAACGGCCCGACCACGCCCGCTTCGCTGCAGGTGAGTTCGGTGTCGCTGCCGTGCCCGTATAAACAGTGGTAGCACGGACTGTCGGCGCGACGCGGGTCGAACACCGACAATTGGCCTTCCAGGCGAATAGCTGCCCCGCTGATCAACGGCTTGGCCGCGATAACGCAGGCGGCGTTGACCGCTTCGCGTGTGGAGAAGTTGTCGCTGCAATCAAGCACCACGTCCACCGCAGCCACTGCCGCCGCCAGCGAGTCGGCGTCCAGTGCGGTGCGATGGGCGACCAACGTGATTTCAGGGTTGATGGCGGTCAGGCGGCGCAGGGCCGAGTCGACCTTGGTCTGCCCGACACTGTCGGTGTCATGGATGATCTGGCGTTGCAGGTTGGTCAGGTCGACGGTGTCGAAGTCGGCCAAATGCAGTTCGCCCACGCCCGCAGCGGCCAGGTACAGCGCCACTGGCGCGCCCAGGCCACCAAGGCCGACGATCAGCGCACGGCTGTTTTTAAGGCGCAACTGGCCTTCGATGTCGACATGCTGCAACAGAATCTGTCGGCTATAGCGCAACAGCTCCTGATCGGTCAGCACGGGCGATGCCCCAAGGTGATGCGTTCGTGGCCGCCGAGGTCGATGCGACTGTGCACGCCCTCAAAACCCTGGCCCAGCAGCAGATCACGCACGGCCAGGGCCTGGTCGTAACCGTGTTCGAGCAGCAACCAACCACCGGCATTCAGGTAGGCCGGGGCCTCGTTGATGATCAAGCGCAGGTCGTCCAAACCGTCATGGCCCGCCACCAGGGCGCTGGCCGGTTCAAAACGTACATCGCCCGCGACCAGATGCGGGTCATTGTCGGCGATATACGGCGGATTACTGATGATCAGGTCGTAACGGCGACCTTGCAGCGCGCTGAACCAATGACTGCTCAGCACCGTGGCGTTATTGAGGTGCAGACGCTGGCGATTGCGCTCGGCCAGCGCCACGGCTTCCAGCACGCGGTCGACGGCCGTGACGTGCCAGGCCGGGCGCTCGCTGGCCAGGGCCAATGCGATGGCGCCGCTACCCGTGCCGAGGTCGAGGACCTGGGTGGGCGTGGCCGGCAACAATTCCAGGGCGGCCTCTACCAGCAACTCGGTGTCCGGACGCGGGATCAGCGTGTGGGGCGCGACCTCCAGGTCCAGCTTCCAGAAGCCCTGCTGGCCGAGAATATAGGCGACCGGCTCCCCGGCGCGGCGGCGCTGGAGGTAGTCGGCAAAGGTCAGCGCGTCTTCGCTGCTGACGATTTTTTCCGGCCAGGTGTGCAGGTAGCTGCGGGACTTGCCCAGGGCCGCCGCCAGTAACAATTCCACGTCCAGGCGCGCGGTGGGCGAGTCGGGCAGGTCGGCGGCGCGCAGCAGGCTGGCGATGATGGTCATTTATTCACCTATCGCGGCCAATTGGTCGGCCTGGTACTCGGCGAGCAAGGGCTCGATCACCGCATCGACGCCGCCGGCGAGAATCTCGTCGAGGGAGTAAAGGGTCAGGTTGACCCGGTGGTCGGTGACCCGGCCCTGGGCAAAGTTGTAGGTACGGATGCGCTCGGAACGGTCGCCCGAACCCACCAGCAACTTGCGCTCGCTGGCAATCGCATTGGCGGCGGCGCTGGTCTGCTGGTCATTGAGCTTGGCCGACAGCCAGGACATGGCCCGGGCCCGGTTCTTGTGCTGGGAACGTTCTTCCTGGCATTCGACCACGATGCCCGACGGCAAGTGGGTGATACGGATTGCCGAGTCGGTCTTGTTGACGTGCTGACCACCGGCACCCGACGAGCGGTAAGTGTCGACCCTCAGGTCCGCCGGGTTGATCTCGATGGCCTCCTGCTCATCCGGCTCAGGCAATACAGCCACGGTGCACGCCGAGGTGTGGATACGGCCTTGGGATTCGGTCGCCGGTACACGCTGTACGCGGTGTGCGCCGGATTCGAACTTCAGCTTGCCGTAGACATTTTCGCCTTCGACCCGCGCGATGACTTCTTTATAGCCGCCGTGCTCGCCCTCGTTTTCGGACAGGATCTCCACACGCCAGCCACGTCGCTCGGCATAGCGCGAATACATGCGAAACAGATCGCCGGAGAAAATCGCCGCCTCGTCGCCACCGGTGCCGGCGCGGATTTCGAGGAACACGTTGCGCCCGTCGTTTGGATCCTTGGGCAGCAGCATGCGTTGCAGGTCGCCTTCCAGCGCGATCAACTTGTCCTTGGCCTCGCGGACTTCTTCCACGGCCATTTCGCGCATATCAGGGTCGCTGTCCTTGAGCAGCGCCTGGGCACCTTCGAGGTCGGCCTGGGTTTTCAGCCATTGCCCGTAGGTGGTTACGATCGGTTCAACTTCGGCGTATTCCTTGGAATAGGTGCGGAACTTGGTCTGATCGGAGATGACTTCGCCATCGCCGAGCAAGGCGGTCAGTTCTTCGAAACGGTCCTGGAGCACGTCCAGTTTATTGAGCAGTGACGCTTTCATTGCGGTTTTTTATCCGAAGAGCTTTCTGACGCGCCCTCACCGAGGGCAAAGAGTTCCTGAGCCATGGCCAGCGCATCGAGGCGGCCTTCGGCGGTAAGCTTTTTCAACTGTACGCTGGGCGCGTGGAGCAACTTGTTGGTCAAGCCACGGGCCAGTTGCATCAGCACTTCTTCGGCGCTGCTGCCGTTGGCCAGCAAACGCTGGGCCTTGATCAGTTCCTCGTCGCGCAGGCGTTCGCCCTGCTGACGATACGCCTTGAGCACGTCCACTGCCGCCAGTTCACGCAGGCGCACCATGAAATCTTCGGCGCCGGTGCTGACCATTTCCTCGGCGGCCTGGGCTGCGCCCTGGCGGCTCTTGAGGTTTTCGGCGACGACTTCGTGCAGATCGTCGACGCTATAGAGGTAAACGTCGTCCAACTCGCCGACTTCGGGCTCGATATCCCGGGGAACGGCGATGTCTACCATGAAAATCGGTTTGTGCTTGCGCAGCTTCAGCGCGCTTTCCACCGCGCCCTTGCCGAGGATCGGCAATTGGCTGGCGGTGGAGCTGATGACGATGTCACTGCGCACCAGTTCGGCGGGGATATCCGCCAGCAGAACGGCGTGGGCACCGAATTGTTCGGCGAGGATGCTGGCGCGCTCAAGGGTGCGGTTGGCGACCACGATGCGCTTCACACCCAGGTCATGCAGGTGACGGGCGACCAGGGTGATGGTCTCGCCGGCGCCAATCAGCAAGGCCTGGCTGCGTTGCAGGTCGCTGAAAATCTGTTTGGCCAGGCTGACGGCGGCAAATGCCACCGAGACCGGGTTTTCGCCGATGGCGGTGTCGGTGCGCACCTGCTTGGCGGAATTGAACGTGGCCTGGAACAGCCGGCCCAGCAGCGGGCCGACGGTACCGGCCTCACGCGCCACAGCGTAGGCGGATTTCATCTGCCCCAGAATCTGCGGCTCGCCCAACACCAGCGAATCGAGACCGGCAGCCACGCGCATCATGTGACGAACTGCCGCATCCTCTTCGTGCACATAAGCGCAGGCGCGCAGGTCGTCGAGGCTCAAATGGTGGAAATCGGCCAGCCAGCGCAGGACGACATCCGCTGAAAGATGTTCCTGCTCTATATAAAGCTCGCTGCGATTGCAGGTCGAAAGGATCGCAGCTTCGCGACTGTCGGTGAGCCGGCAGAGCTGCTGCAAGGCCTCAACCAACTGCTCTGGCGTAAACGCCACGCGCTCGCGCACGTCTACGGAGGCAGTCTTGTGGTTAATACCGAGTGCGAGGAAGGCCATTCAATATCGCTGATGATGTCGGGAAGCCGACAATTGTCCTACTTCGAAAGATTCAGAACAACCACCGTCGTCTATTGTCCTAATGCCTTGTGTCTATAAAGGCATCAACTGAGACTCGGTTATGTTTGGCCGAAGGCTTGTGTCATGATGATCCGACCGCAGGTTAGTCGTCCTCTTCCTATATGAATAGATCTTCCGCGTTGCTCCTTGCTTTTGTCTTCCTCAGCGGCTGCCAGACCTTGGCCCCCGTGTCGCCGGACGGTACGCCGCCGGTAGAAGACAGCACCCCCGCCCCTGAAAAGCCCAAGGTTTATTCCTCATTCAGTGAAGAAACGGTGTTCAGCCTGCTGAGTGCGGAACTGGCCGGCCAGCGCAATCGCTTCGACATTGCGCTGGACAACTATGTGACCCAGGCCATCAATACACAGGATCCTGGCATCTCCGAACGGGCATTTCGCATCGCCGAGTACCTGGGCGCCGATCAGGCCGCACTGGACACCTCGCTGATCTGGGCGAAAAACGCGCCGGACGATCTGGAAGCGCAACGGGCGGCGGCCATTCAACTGGCGCGGGCCGGGCGCTATGACGACTCCATGGTCTATATGGAGAAAGTCCTGCAAGGCAAGGGCGACACCCATTTCGACTTCCTCGCGCTGTCGGCTGCCGACACTGACCAGGACACGCGCAATGGCCTGATGAAGAGTTTCGACCGCCTGCTGCAAAAGCATCCAAAAAACAGCCAGCTGATTTTCGGCAAGGCCCTGCTGCTGCAACAGGACGACGAGGCCGACGCCGCGCTGAAACTACTGGAGCAGAACCCGCCGGACGAGGGCGAGATCGCGCCGATCCTGCTGCGCGCACGCTTGCTGCAGAATCTCAATCGCGGCAAGGAAGCCATTCCGCTGCTGGAAAAAAGCATCAAGAAGTACCCGGACGACAAACGCCTGCGCCTGACTTACGCACGTATGCTGGTGGAGCAGGACCGTATGGAGGACGCCAAAGTGCAGTTCGCCAACCTGGTCCAGCAATACCCCGATGACGACGAACTGCGTTACTCCCTGGCGCTGGTGTGCCTGGAAGCCAAGGCCTGGGACGAGGCCAAGGGTTACCTTGAAGAACTGATCGGGCGTGAAAGCCATGTGGACTCGGCGCACCTGAACCTGGGCCGTATCGCGGAAGAACGCAACGACCCCCAGGCCGCCCTGCTCGAATACGCGCAGGTTGGCCCCGGTAACGACTACCTGCCGGCCCAGCTGCGCCAGGCCGATATCCTGATGAGCAACGGTCGTACCGACGAGGCCGAAAAACGCCTGGCCGCGGCCCGCGATGCCGAGCCGGACTATGCGATCCAGCTGTACCTGATCCAGGCCGAAACCCTGTCGGCCAACAATCAGGGCGAGCGCGCCTGGAAACTGCTGCAACAAGCCTTGCTGCAATTCCCCGACGACTTGAACCTGCTGTACACGCGCGCCATGCAGGCGGAAAAACGCAATGACCTGGCGCAGATGGAAAAAGACCTGCGCCTGATCATCAAGCGTGACCCTGACAACGCCATGGCCCTCAACGCCCTGGGCTACACCTTGTCCGACCGCACGACCCGCTACGACGAAGCCAAGGTGTTGATCGAACAGGCACACCAGCTCAACCCGGAAGACCCGGCCGTACTCGACAGCCTCGGCTGGGTGAATTACCGCCTGGGCAACCTCGACGAAGCAGAGCGCTTGCTGCGCCAGGCGCTGGAGCGCTTCCCCGATCAGGAAGTCGCGGCGCACCTGGGCGAAGTGCTGTGGGCCAATGGCAAGCAGCGCGAAGCACGTCAAATCTGGGAAAAATTCCTCAAGGAACAACCCGAAAGCCCCATCCTGCGCGGCACCATCAAGCGCCTGACCGGATCCGAGACCCTTTAAGCTTATGTTCTTGCGCCACGTTGTAGTGTTCAGTCTTATCGCCCTGCTCGCCGGTTGCGCGGGCATCGGCAGCCGTGAATCCGTTGAAGGCCAGGGCAACCCGGCGCAATGGCAACAGCACAAGGATCAGCTCAGCAGCATTGATGGCTGGCAGATCGAAGGCAAAGTCGGGGTGCGCGCACCCAAGGACTCAGGCAGCGGCACCTTGTTCTGGCTGCAACGCCAGGACTACTACGACATTCGCTTGTCGGGCCCGCTGGGCCGTGGCGCCGCTCGCCTGACAGGTCGACCGGGGCAAGTCAGCCTTGAAGTGGCCAACCAGGGCCGCTATGAGGCGGCTTCGCCGGAAGCACTGCTGGAAGAACAGATTGGCTGGAAGCTACCCGTGTCGCACCTGGTGTGGTGGGTGCGCGGCTTGCCCGCTCCGGACAGCAAGAGTCGCCTGAGCCTCAATGGTGACAGCCGCCTCGCATCACTGGAACAGGATGGCTGGCAGGTCGAGTACCTCAGTTATGTGGAACAGGGCGGTTATTGGCTGCCCGAGCGCATCAAGCTGCATGGCACTGACCTTGATGTCACGCTGGTGATCAAGGATTGGCAACCGCGCAAGCTGGGGCAATAACGTGACTTCAGAACGCCTGACGCTGCCCTCACCCGCCAAGCTCAACCTGATGCTGCATATTCTCGGCCGTCGTGAAGACGGCTATCACGAGTTGCAGACGCTGTTTCAATTTCTCGACTACGGTGATGAGCTCACCTTCGCCGTGCGCGACGATGGCGTGATCCACCTGCACACCGAATTCGAAGGCGTGCCCCACGACAGCAACCTGATCGTGAAGGCGGCCAAAAAACTTCAGGAACAATCGGGTTGTGCATTGGGCATCGATATCTGGATCGATAAAATTTTGCCCATGGGCGGCGGAATCGGTGGCGGCAGTTCAAATGCCGCGACGACGTTGCTGGGGCTCAATCACTTGTGGCAACTGGGCTGGGGCCATGATCGCCTGGCCGCACTGGGCCTGACACTGGGCGCAGACGTCCCGGTTTTCGTGCACGGACACGCCGCTTTTGCTGAGGGCGTGGGGGAGAAACTCACCCCGGAATATCCCGAAGAGCCGTGGTATGTCGTGCTTGTCCCGCAAGTATCTGTAAGTACAGCAGAAATTTTTTCAGATCCGTTGTTGACACGTAACTCTTCTCCCATTAAAGTGCGCCCCGTTCCCAAGGGAAACAGTCGAAATGACTGCTTACCGGTTGTAGCAAGGCGTTATCCAGAGGTACGTAACGCTTTGAATTTGTTAGGTAAATTTACCGAAGCAAAATTAACCGGAACTGGAAGTTGTGTGTTTGGGGGCTTCCCAAACAAAGCTGAAGCTGATAAAGTCTCGGCCCTTCTTACAGAGACCCTTACAGGGTTTGTAGCAAAGGGAAGCAACGTTTCGATGTTGCATCGCAAGCTGCAAAGTCTGCTCTAAAAGGAACCGAGTACTGGGTACTCGTTGCAACAGATACAGGGGCGTCGCCAAGCGGTAAGGCAGCAGGTTTTGATCCTGCCATGCGTTGGTTCGAATCCAGCCGCCCCTGCCATTTTCTAATACTCATCCAGGTTACCCTCAGCCTCTAGGTACTGCGCGTGTCCAAGATGATGGTCTTTACGGGGAACGCCAACCCCGATCTGGCTCGACGTGTCGTACGTCAGCTGCATATCCCTCTCGGTGACATCTCTGTCGGTAAATTTTCCGACGGCGAAATTACAGCCGAGATCAATGAAAACGTCCGCGGTAAAGACGTCTTTATTATTCAGCCGACCTGCGCTCCGACCAACGATAACCTGATGGAACTCGTCGTGATGGCTGATGCCTTCCGCCGCTCCTCAGCGACTCGAATCACAGCTGTAATCCCTTACTTTGGTTATGCCCGTCAGGATCGCCGTCCGCGTTCCGCACGTGTGGCTATCAGCGCGAAAGTCGTTGCTGACATGCTGACCGTGGTAGGCATCGACCGTGTTCTCACGGTTGACCTGCACGCTGACCAAATCCAGGGATTCTTCGATATTCCGGTAGATAACATCTACGGTTCGCCAGTACTGGTGGACGATATCGAAGATCAGCGCTTTGAAAACCTGATGATCGTGTCCCCGGACATTGGTGGCGTCGTGCGTGCACGGGCTGTTGCCAAATCCCTGGGCGTTGATCTCGGGATCATCGACAAACGCCGCGAGAAAGCCAATCACTCTGAAGTGATGCATATCATCGGTGATGTCGAAGGGCGTACCTGTATTCTGGTTGATGACATGGTCGACACCGCCGGCACCCTGTGCCACGCGGCGAAAGCCTTGAAAGAGCACGGTGCAGCAAAAGTCTTCGCCTACTGCACACACCCTGTGCTGTCAGGCCGAGCGATCGAGAACATCGAGAACTCTGTGCTGGACGAACTGGTGGTGACTAACACCATCCCGTTGTCCGCTGCTGCACAAGCCTGTGCGCGTATCCGTCAACTGGATATCGCACCGGTAGTTGCCGAAGCGGTTCGCCGCATCAGCAATGAAGAATCGATCAGCGCGATGTTCCGCTAAGGGTCAAACCTTCGGAACACCTCACTGACGAAAAGCGCCCCGCCCCAGCATTCTGTTGGGGCGGGGCTTTTTTGCCCATATCGCCTTTAGCGCTGGTCGCAAACGCTGGGGCGAATGTGGTTATTTTGGAGATACAACATGAACGATTTTACTCTGAATGCTGAAGTGCGTTCCGACCTGGGGAAAGGTGCGAGCCGCCGCCTGCGTCGTCTCGCAAGCCTGGTTCCAGCTGTAGTTTACGGTGGCGAGAAAGCCCCTGAATCCATCAGCATGCTGGCTAAAGAAGTTGCCAAACTGCTCGAAAACGATGCTGCCTACAGCCACGTTATCGAACTGAACGTTGGCGGCAAAAAGCAGAACGTAATCATCAAAGCCCTGCAACGTCACCCGTCCAAGGGCCACGTTCTGCACGCTGACTTTGTACGCGTTGTAGCCGGTCAGAAACTGACCGCTATCGTGCCTGTGCACTTTGTTGGTGAAGAAGCTCCGGTCAAGAAAGGCGGCGAGATCTCTCACGTCCTGAACGAAATCGAAGTAACTTGCCTGCCGAAAGATCTGCCTGAGTTCATCGAAGTCGACCTGTCGGCTCTGGAAATCGGCGCAATCGTTCACCTGTCCGACCTCAAGGCCCCTAAAGGCGTTGAGTTCGTTGCACTGGCTCACGGTGATGACAAAGCTGTTGCAAACGTACACGCTCCACGCGTTGCTCCAGAAGCTGAAGAAGGCGCTGCAGAGTAATTCACTCTGTATTGCCGGAGCTTGAGGAAACATCGCGGACCGGAACGTAGCGAGAAAGCGGGCGACAACGCGAAGTTTATCTCTGGATAAGTGAGCTCCTGTCGTCCACTTTCGCCGCACTCAGTTCGCGGCGATGTTATCCACAACTCCAAAGGAAGGGCCCCTGTCGTGACTGCCATTAAACTGATCGTTGGCCTGGGAAATCCAGGCGCCGAATACGAACAGACCCGGCATAACGCGGGGGCCCTTTTTGTTGAGCGTATCGCCCATGCCCAAGGTGTAAACCTGGCGGCCGATCGCAAGTATTTTGGCCTGACCGGGCGCTTCTCGCACCAGGGTCAGGATGTTCGTCTGCTGATTCCCACCACCTACATGAACCGCAGCGGCCAAGCTGTCGCGGCGCTTGCGGGCTTCTTCCGGATCAAACCCGAAGAAATCCTGGTGGCCCATGACGAACTGGACCTGCCACCCGGCGTTGCCAAGCTCAAGCTCGGCGGCGGGCATGGCGGGCATAACGGCCTGCGCGACATCATCGCGCAGTTGGGTAATCAGAATAATTTCTACCGCCTGCGGCTCGGCATTGGCCACCCAGGCGTTGCCAGTATGGTTTCAAATTTCGTCCTGGGTCGTGCGCCACGCGCCGAACAGGAAAAACTCGATGCAAGCATCGACTTTGCCCTCGGCGTGCTGCCGGATATCTTCGCCGGGGAATGGAACCGCGCGATGAAAAACCTGCACAGCCAGAAGGCCTGACTTTTTTCCGAGGGGAAACACCATGGGATTCAATTGCGGCATCGTCGGCCTGCCCAACGTCGGCAAATCCACCTTGTTCAACGCTTTGACCAAGTCCGGTATTGCGGCGGAGAACTTCCCCTTCTGCACCATCGAACCCAACAGCGGTATCGTGCCGATGCCGGATCCACGCCTGGATGCCTTGGCGGCCATCGTCAATCCCAAGCGCGTCCTGCCGACCACCATGGAGTTCGTTGACATCGCAGGCCTGGTAGCCGGCGCGTCGAAAGGCGAAGGCCTGGGCAACAAGTTCCTGGCCAACATCCGCGAAACCGATGCCATCGCCCACGTGGTCCGCTGCTTTGAAGACGAGAACGTGATTCACGTCTCCAACAGCGTCGACCCGAAACGCGACATCGAGATCATCGACCTGGAACTGATCTTCGCCGACCTCGACAGCTGCGAGAAACAACTGCAGAAAGTCGCGCGTAACGCCAAGGGCGGCGACAAGGACGCAGTGGTCCAGAAAGGCCTGCTGGAGCAGTTGATCGCACACTTCACCGAAGGCAAGCCGGCACGCAGCCTTATGAAGGGCATGGGCGCCGACGAGAAGGCCGTGATCAAGGGCTTCCACCTGCTGACCACCAAGCCGGTGATGTACATTGCCAACGTCGCTGAAGACGGCTTCGAGAATAACCCCCTGCTCGACGTGGTAAAAGCCATCGCGGACGAAGAAGGCGCGATCGTAGTGCCAGTGTGCAACAAGATCGAAGCGGAAATCGCCGAACTCGATGACGGCGAAGAAAAAGACATGTTCCTTGAGGCCCTGGGCCTGGAAGAACCTGGCCTGAACCGCGTGATTCGTGCGGGCTACGAAATGCTCAACCTGCAGACCTACTTCACCGCCGGTGTCGAAGAAGTCCGCGCCTGGACCGTCAAGGTCGGCGCCACCGCGCCACAGGCTGCAGGCGTGATCCACACCGACTTCGAAAAAGGCTTTATCCGTGCTGAAGTGATCGCCTACAACGACTTTATCCAGTTCAAGGGTGAAGCCGGTGCCAAGGAAGCGGGTAAATGGCGCCTGGAAGGTAAGGAATATATTGTTAAAGATGGCGATGTGATGCACTTCCGATTTAATGTGTAAACATCACCTGCAATAACTGCCGTAATAAAAAGCCGATGCATTGCATCGGCTTTTTTGTGGGCGAGCGTTTAATTTCAAATGTTATTTACATCCAAACATTAAACACTCTCAGACGTTTCCTATTGATCTTATTCGCGCGCCAGCTCAAACACCAACGCCCCAATTTAATCATTACAACCCAAAGACAATTTCCTACGTCACTTAACCCGCTAAACGCCTTAAAAACCAAAGACAACTTCTATAACCTAAGCTCAACTGGTCACCTTTTGCATACCGCCCTTTTAATAGCGATAAGGGAGCATCATTCAATGCCGGCAACCTTCAACATGGAAAATGAAACGGCAATTTCACTCATTGAAGGCCCGGACATTGAAAACACACTTAACAACACCGCTGCACTCGACATTGACATCTTGTTGCTGGGAGAAACCGGCACGGGAAAAGATACGCTAGCCCGACGAATTCATCTTTTATCGGGGCGACGTGGCAACCTTGTTGCCGTGAACTGTGCGGCCATCCCGGAAAGCCTGGCGGAAAGCCAATTGTTCGGCGTCAACAGCGGCGCCTATACCGGAGCAATGCAATCGCGGGCAGGGTTTGTCGAAGCCGCCCATCTGGGCACGTTATACCTCGATGAAATCGACAGCATGCCATTGGGTCTTCAAGCGAAGCTGCTGCGAGTATTGGAGTCGCGAGGCGTCGAGCGCCTGGGATCGACCCGTTTTATACCGGTGGACATGCGTGTCATAGCGTCGGCCCAGCACTCGCTGCACCAGATGGTCGAGCACGGTACCTTCCGGCGTGACCTTTACTTTCGCCTGAATGTCGTCCACATCCAGCTTCCGCCCCTGCGGGACAGGCGTGAGCGCATCATCCCGTTGTTTCTGGAGATGATCCAGCAGGAAGCCGACCATTTCAATTGCTCGGCCCCGCCGCCCTCTGACGGGCTGCTGCAACAATTGTTGTGCCACCCATGGCTGGGTAATGTCCGCGAGTTGCGTTCGACGGCAAAACGGTTCGTGCTGGGGTTGACACCGCTCTCCACTCCCATGAACAGCTTGGTTGATACCAAGACGAACCTGAAGGCACGCCTGCAGCAAATTGAAAAGGCACTGATTGAGGAGTCGCTGTGCCGCCATGAGCATTGTGTAGATACCGTGTCGCTGGAACTGGGGGTTGCCAAGCGCACGTTGTATCACAGGATGAAACAGCTGGAGATAGCGCTGGGATGAGTTCGTTTGGGACGCTCGCCACTCCAAGTCATGTTACAAATTCCAGGCAACCCTAAACACGACCCAAATTCTTATCGGCTCAACACACTGATGCTTGATAAATCTTGTTTCCACCTCAACGCTTAGCTACACATTTTGAAATACCTAGCCTTTACATAAGCTGGAACGCTTTAACCGAATCTAACCACCTAACTATAGCCAGGTTCGAGGCCTCCTTAAAAAGAGGGAACTCAAGTATCACTCGACACCCGGCAACCACATCAACACTCACGTCAACAATACCGGAGTCTCATCATGATTGGTCCAAGTGGTTCTGGATACAACCCATCAGCCAATATATACAACAACATGCTCCAAAGCCCGAGCGGAGGTATCGACAAAGGTGCCAGCTCGGCGAATGATCGATCTGAGGAAGTCGCCGAAGCGACTTTCCAAGAAAGTTTGAGAGCGAGACTGATCTCGGGACTCTATGCCGCGGCTAAAGAAATCCGGTCGTAACGTGATCACCTCCCCGGCTCGTAAGCCGGGGGGGCTTTCATACGAGCTTAAGCCGCTAACATGCCGACAACAATCACTAAAGGCCTTACATGCAGATAGAAGATTTTGGTTCGTCAACGTTTGTTAACGGCAGGGACAGCATCAGAAATAAGCAAGCCTCTCCAGCGCCCGCGACAGATGTTGCTTTTTTCTCGTCAATGCTGGATCCCTTGGCACCGAACACCGCCACGATGGTTAAAGACGGTATACCTTCGCTACTGGCAAACACTTCAAACCAACTTCAGGACTTACAACGCCGCCTTGGGCGCACGTTGAAATCTTCAAGTAAAACCATGAACGTTGAAAAGCTCAGGGAGTATCCACGCGATTTATCCAATGCGACGCTTACCTCGCAGCTCCTGATAAAAAGCCTAGGCAAAGCTACCCAATGCATCGACAAAATTTCTAATCTGCAATAGTGAACATGACTAAATTCCTGCCTGTCGCGTTACTTCTGGTGATTACATTCACGTTAGGCGGTTGCAGCGACCGTGTTGAACTTCATCGCCAACTCTCTGAGCAAGAGGCCAATGAAGTCATCGCTGAATTGGCGGACAAACACATTCGCGCGCAAAAAATCCCAGCAAAAGATGGTGTCGTGGTTGCGGTTAATGCAACCGACATCGGGCGTGCCGTACGCACGTTGGAGGCCGCAGGCCTACCCCGCATTGCACGGACGACCCTGGGCGATACCTTTCGCAAGGAAGGGGTTATTTCCACCCCGCTGGAAGAGCGGGCACGCTACATTTATGCCTTGTCCCAAGAACTTGAGGCGACGCTGTCTAACATTGACGGCGTCATCGTTGCCCGCGTGCACGTAGTACTGCCAGAACGCATCGCACCAGGAGAGCCGGTCCAACCTGCGTCCGCTTCAGTATTCATCAAACACGACCCGCGCTTGGACCCCGATAACATCCGCGCACGCGTCCGAAGGATGGTGGCGAGCAGTATCCCAGGCATGACCTCAGCAGTAGATAACCCGCAAAAGCTCACGGTTATATTCGTACCAGCCACCACTTATCAGGAACAACAGCGCCTGGTGTATTTCGGGCCGTTTCTTGTACCCAGCGACGATCTCGGATTTTGGCGAGTCGCCATTATCGTTTCTCTGCTCAGTTTGGTTTCATGCGTGGCCGCCGTGCTATTCCTGCAAAATCGGCGTCAACGCCGTATCCAGGGGTCACCCGCAGCTAGCAACACGTTTGGTCCTGTTGATGATGCTTAGACCCGATCAGTCGATGCGTGAACATCTGACCTGGGTCCAGTGGTGGGCATTCCCGTGGAAGTGTGCTCACGAGGACTGGCGAGGTGACAAGTATCGCGTGTTTATGACGCTCTATCACTGCGGACAGTCGGCACCGATCAGCCTCACAGACGTTGCACCTTGCTTACCTCCTGCACCTCATCCCACCGTGCTGCGCTTGGCCCTGGCCTCTACGGACCAGCTTAACCTGGCGATGGAATTAGTTCACAACACGTTCAGTCCTCAAGCGGCAACGCTCTTGAGCGACAGTCACCATCTATGGTGCCTGCGTTTATCCAAGGCATTTCCTCCCGCCATGTTGTCGCCGGATGCAGATCCGTTGCAACTGCTCCATAACTGGGTAGACCCCGATATCTGGAAACGCCTTCGCTTGCGATTCCCCCGCGAGCGCGTGCGTGAGGTTGAAAGGATTAATGTCCCGATTGAGAAGAACGCAGTCAGCCGGCTGAATACGCTATGGCAAGCCGTAGCCTGGCGCGCTACAGCACGGGCTACAGATCAGATACATCCCGAACCTGGCGGCGAGGAAACCAATGATGTTATGCCGATACACAATTGAGTTACCCACAGACGCGCCTAGAGCGCCGCGTGCTCTTATCCCCCGCGACGAGCTTTTAAATTGGAAGCAGGCGGACCAACTCCTGAGCCGGGCCGATGCCCAGGCCAATGAGCTGATACGCCAGGCAGAGAAAAAATGTGAAGTGTTACTCGAAACGGCCTCACTGGAAGTCTGGCAACGCGCAGATGCCCAATTCAAGCAGTGGGAACGCGAGCGTCAAACGATGTGCCAGAGCCTGGAACGCTACGCAACATCGCTCACGAACCAGGCGATTCAATGCCTGCTTGACGAAACGGTTCCTCCCCAACGCCTAGCGGCCTTGATTAAGCAATTGCTTGCAAGCCAAGTCCAGGAGATCGACGCAACATTGCTCTGCCACCCACATGAGTGTGAGGAGATAAAACAGTGCCTAGCTCATTACAAGGCGACGTTTTGGAAGCTTCAACCCGACGAAACAATCCCAACTCAGACCCTCGTGCTAAAAACCGACGAGGGAGATTTTCGTATTAGTTGGCGTTCAATGCTCGATACTTTTTTCAACCAAGGCAAAGAACTCCGCATCGAAATTTAACGATACATACCTTGCGCTTTGCATGACGTACTTCAACAAAATTGTTTATCAATGCACACACAAGAGAACCTACATGGACTTTTTCAAAGACCTATCACGCGACCTTTTAAATAACAGCAATACCGCCCATAAACTGTACAACTCGAAGTCTCGCGCTGCAACGGGAGATCCATCGGACTCCGCGTTGTTCTACGAACTCGCCGTAAGAACTACAACAGCCCAGATGGCGTTCCTGGAACACACCCGAGTCAAGCACATGTTACTCAAAAGTACTTTTGAGAGTTTTCAATAAAATGCAGGCGTTTATCAGCGAATGGCTACACAGCCGCAAAGAGCAGATCAGCTTTTTTGAAAAAGATAGCGAAATAATCCTGAAGCATCAGGGAGGCGATTTGTTGCTCAAGGCTCAACTAACCTCAGCACACTCAGATAACGCATCGCCTCTATTCTGGCTGCGGCTCGGCGGCGCCAGTCTGAATCACTTTCGGGGCGCACTTGCTCAAAAAGCTGACACAGGTGCGTTATGGCTGGTTCAAAGCCTGCGGGGTGGGCAAGGAGAAGCCAACGTGCTGAGTTCCCTCGCTGCCCTGCTCAACCAACGCGATACATGGCGCGCAGCAATCACGCGCCTTGCTCGCCCGTCCCGGCACTTCAAACCCACTTCGCTCCGCTCACTGCCTTTCTAACCAGAGAAACGTCTATGTATAACCGCCCTCCCAAGCGCAGCAGCTTGCGCCTTCATTCGCCCGGTGATTCATCAAAAAGATCGCATTGGCGGCGCAGCATGCTTGTGCTTTCCTGCCTGCTGATTCCCGTCAGTAGCGCGTTAGCCGCCATTCCCCCGGAATGGAAAAACACCGCCTACGCCTATGAAGCCGAACACAAACCCCTGAGGGAAGTGCTCGAAGACTTCGGCCAGACCTTCGGCACACAACTGCAAATCGAGGGTTTGCTGGAGGGGACTGTCAACGGCAAGATCCGTGCGAATACCCCGCAGTCCATGTTGGACAGGCTGGGCGTTGAGCACCGCTTCCAGTGGTATCTCTACAACAACACCCTGTACATCAGCACGCTGGACCAGCAGGAGTCCGCGCGGCTGGAGGTGTCTTCGGAGACGATCAGCGACCTCAAACAGGCGCTGACCGATATCGGATTGCTCGATAGCCGTTTCGGCTGGGGCGAGCTACCGGAAGACGGTGTCGTACTCGTCTCCGGTCCCAGGAGCTATATCCAACAGATCAAGCAATTCAGCAGTCAACGCCGCTCTGCGGATGAAAAACAGAGCGTGCTGAGTTACCCGTTGAAGTTCGCCAATGCGACAGACCGCCTGGTGGATTACCGCGGTGAAAAACTCAACGTTCCCGGCGTCGCCAGCATTTTGCGCGGGCTGCTGGAACCTCGCGCCTCCTCTGCTCTCTCGGGTCTCGGCCAGCGCCCTGCAGCCCAGCCGTCGCCTCTCACGCCAAACGTGCCCCGCCTGGGCAACCCGTTGTTGGGCCAAATGCTTGGTGCAAACGCCAACCCTGCGCAAATGGACATGGGGGCGACCTTGACCCCGCGAGCTTCGGTCGCCAGCAGCCGGATCCGCGTCGAGGCGGATGTGCGTAACAACGCCGTGCTGATCTACGACGTGCCAGAGCGTCAGGCGATGTATCGGGAGTTGATCAGCCAGCTCGACGTTGCGCGCAAACTGGTTGAGATCGATGCGATCATCCTCGATATCGAGCGCACGCAGTTGCGCGAGTTCGGGGTGAACTGGGGCTTTCAGAACAGCCGGTTTCGCGGCGGCGCCAATGTCTCGCCGGGCACCTCATCGCAACTATCGATTGAAAACCGTGACCGCTTCTATGCCGATATACGCGCATTGGAAGCCAAGGGCTTGGCAACCATGGTCTCTAACCCCTCCGTGCTCACCCTGGAAAACCAACCGGCAGTCATCGATTTCAACCGCACGCAGTACCTGACACCCGGTAGAGAGAATGCAACCATTTTGCCGGTTACCGTGGGCACCAGCTTCCAGGTAGTGCCTCGCGTCATCACCAGCCGTGGCGGCCATCAGATCCACTTGGTGGTGGATATTGAAGACGGCAATTTCGACGAGACCAGCCCCAATCCGAACAACCTTGACGTGCGCCGAGGCAAGGTCAGCACCCAGGCCGTGATGGCGGAAAAGCGTTCGCTGGTGGTCGGCGGCTTCCATGTGACCGAGCGCAGCGACAAGCAAAACAAAGTGCCGTTGCTGGGTGATATTCCGCTGCTGGGCAAGGTGCTGTTCTCCTCGACCGAGCGCCAGAACAATCGGCGTGAGCGCTTGTTCATCCTCACCCCGCGTGTCATTGGTGACCAAACCGACCCGTCACGCTACTTGCCCCAGGCCGACCAGGCCGAACTGCAGGCCGCCCTCACGCCGCTGGCCAGGCGCGTTAACCCGCACCAACCGGTGATCAAGCGCAGCGACATCACCAGCACACTGGCCCATCTGGTCAGCGGGCAAGTCCCCAAGGCCTTCAAGGCGGCGCCGATGCCACTGGGGCTCGATACCCTGTGCAACACCCGTGACCTGCTGGCACTGAATACCGAACGCAGCCAATGGTATGCCGGACCGGAGTACAACGTCGCGGTGGTGGTACTGCGCAACCAGTTCACGCGCAATGTGCGCATTGATGAAAAAGAATGCAGCAACTCGCAGACGTTGGCCGTGAGTGTCTGGCCGCGTGCCTGGCTCAAGCCAGGTGAAGAAGCCGAGGTCTTTATCGCCATGCGACCGGTGGTAAAGGATGAACACCTCAGCGTGCCACGCCCCTCCTTGCTCTCTCCAATCCAGAAGGCCACGCCATGAAACACCGCTTGTTGTACGTCACCCTGATCGGCGCGGCATTGCTCGCCACCGGTTGCACACCGACCTGCAAGGGCGACTCCTGCTCACGCCCGCAATCCACCAAGGATAAGCTGGTGATCTGGTGGCCGCCTCAAATGCGCGTCGAACCCGGCCCCGCCGGGGAGCGTGCGGACTATCAGACGGTGTCGCTGGAGCGATGAGTACTCCGGGGATACTGGACGACCATCAGCGTCAGGTCTTCCTCGATAACCTGGTGGGCGGCACTGCCGCTCACCTTACGCTCGGCCCTGGTATAACGGTGTGCGCACAGAACGCAGGCACCCAACCAGGGGTGGCGCTGCTGGTCGCTCGCGAAGCGCTGCAGACTGGGCAATTGCAGCAGGCGTTGGAACGACGCTTTGAGCAAGCGCTGGCGTTCGATGGCTGTTTTATCTACCTCGACGCCCAGGACACCCTGGTGATCTGGCACGCGCTGCCTGCAACAACCCGCGCTGCGGACAGGGTCCTCAGCCGGATGCTGACACTGGCCAGCCTGCAAGCCCTGGACACGGGCTCAACCCGCTGATCAATGTTGCTCAAGCTCTGGCAACTCCAGGGTTTCACGCTTGGCCTCATCATCCAGCTCGCGCAAGGTCCGGTAGATCAACGCGACGGCTTGCAAGGTTTCGCGCGGAATGTTCTCGCCCAGTTTCTTCGTATAAAGCGTGCGAGCGAGCCAAACACACTGGATCACTGGCACGTCGGCCGCCTTGGCGCGGTGGATCAGTTTGCGAGCGTTGGCGTCAGTGCCCTTGTCCACCAGCAAGGGCAACGGTGTTTTGCCGGGGCGGTAGTAAAGCGCTACGGCAAAGTGCGTCGGGTTGACCACCAGCATATCGGCCTCCTCCAGCTTGGGCAGCTTGACCTTCGGTTCCTCTTGGGCCAATTGGTACGCCAACGAGCGGCGCTGCCCTTTCACATGGGGGTCGCCCTCCATATCCTTATACTCTTTGACGACCTCGACCTGAGTCATGCGCATGCGCTTGGCAAAAAAGTGCTTCTGCAATATCAGGTCGATCAGAGCCAGCACCAGCAGCAACCCCAGGCACGCGTGCAGCAGGTGACGGAACAGTGCAATCAGCGCCAGAAGGTAACTTTGCAGATCGCTATTGGCCAGGTTGATCAACGTTCCCAACGAAGGCCAGACCACCACGTACACAATCAATCCCAGGAGAAACGCTTTGGCGATGCTCATCAATAGGTTCATCAGCGACTGGGCTGAGAACATCTGCTTGATTTGGCTGAGGGGGTTCAGGCGGTTGAAATCGAGCTTCAGGGTCTGCGGAGCAAACAGTATCCCGAACTGCATCCAACTGCTGATCAGCTTCACGATGATCGCAACACCGGCCATCAGCAGGGCGAACGAGAAAAACACCACCAGGCCTTCGGCCAACACTTCCTCCAGCGCTCGCACGAAAGGCTGATTCAGGCGGGACATCGGTAACATCATCAGTTGCTGGAACCGTTGCAAACTGGTCTGGGCGGTGAACAACGCGATTTCGCTGATGGCGGTGAGCACCAGCAACTTGCCCACATCCTGGCTTTGAGCAACCTGGCCTTTCTTGCGTTGGTCACGCAGCTTCTTGGCAGATGCCGGGTGTTTTTTCTCCCCGGAATCACTCATGGTATCGCCGCCTTGAACAGCAGGCCCAGCGAGTGCTTGAGGTCCCCCAACTGGCTCATGCGCCCGACGATCAAGTCCTGTAGCAGCGCAAAGTACAACAGCAGGATTCCGATACCCGCCAGGCTCTTGACCGGTGGCGCCAGCGAACTCACCTGCAACTGCTGACTGTAGACCCCCAGCAACGCGATGCCGAATTCCAGCAACAGCAGCACTGCAATGAACGGTGCGGCATAGAGCATCATGTGCGTGAAGGTATCCGCGAGCAGGTCGACAAATACGCTCATGCCATTCGCCGCCGGCAGCGGAAACCACACCGTGGGGGGCCAGATCAGGTAACTGTCCCAGATCACCTGAGTCAGGGAGCCCAGCCCCAGGCTGACGATCAACAGAAAAATCGCCAACTGCTTGAACAAGTGCCCGATGGGCGTCGCATCCGGCCCCAGCGAAGGGTTGAGCTGGCCGCCGGCCAAGGCGCCGCGCTGGTTATCGAGCAGTGCGCCTACCGACTCGAACATCCAGAACGGCATAGAAAGCAAAACGCCCAACAAAAACCCCAGGGCCACTTCCTTGAGCACCAGGCCACCGAGCATGAGCCCTGAGTAGTCGTGGCCCTCCAATGCCGCATGAATACCCGGTGCAGGCATCAGCGCCATGACCATCACGATGGTGTGCCGTGGCATGCCGCGGATATGCTGAAAACAGAACGCGACCACCAGAAAGGCGCAGGGGTAGATACGCGCCATGCCAATGATCAGGCTGGGCAGGAACTCCAGATACAGCAGCACAGGCAAACCTCAATTCAGGGCCGAGCGACCGATCATCTCGAACGTCAGGTTGATCAGTTGAATCAACTCCACACCAATCCAGCGGCCGGTCATGATCAACGTGATACCCACGGCCACCAGCTTGATACCAAAGGGCAGCGTCTGGTCCTGTATCTGCATCAGCGCCTGCACCAGCGACGTCAGCACGCCCACCACCACCGCCACAATCAGCGGCGGTGCCGACAGCACCACCACCAGCAACATGCCTTGCTTGAACAGTACGATCGGTTCCATACGCCCCTCAGAGATAGGAAAGGAACAGGCTGTCGAGCAACCGCGACCAGCCAGACACCAGCACGAACAAGAGCAACTTGAGCGGCAGGGAGATGGTCATGGGCGAGACCATCTGCATCCCCAATGCCAGCAGCAGGTTGGAGACGATCAGGTCGATCACGATGAAGGGGATATAGATGAGAAAGCCGATCTCGAACCCCGCCTGCAGTTGCGACAGCACGAAGGCCGGTATCAACAGGATCAGGTCCTCGCGCTGCACCTCTTGCGCCATCTGCGCAGGCCACAGGCGCGCGGTATTTTCCAGCAGATGGGTCAGTACGTCCGGGTCGACGTTGCGCAGCATGAATGCACGCAGCGGTTTGATTGCCTCATTCCCGGTCTGCAGAAACGTCTGTACGTTAGTCATGTCCAGAGGCGAAGCCTTGACGCTCTCGGCGATCTCGTACCCCACCGGGGCCATGATAAACAGCGTGGCCGCCAACGCGATCCCGTTGATGGCCATGCTTGGCGGGACCTGCTGCACACCGATGGCGTTGCGGGTAATCATCAGCACAATGACAATCTTCAAGAACGATGTGCAGATGATCAACAGCATGGGCATCAACGACAATGCCCCAAGGAACATCGCTAGAATGAGGGGATCTATCCCCTGCAGTGTCATCGACCGACCATCACGCGAGACAACTGCAAGCCCAGGCGCCCGTCGACTTCCACCAACTGACCCTGGCCAATAGGGAGATCCCCATAGTAAAGGCCGGCCATTCCTGGGGCATATCCGGCAATCCCCAGCACCGCGCCGGGGGCGAGGTTACGCAACTCACCCAGAGTAAGGTTCAACGTCCCGCAGCGTACGTTCAGCCCGATGCTCAACTCATCGAACGGCTCGCTGCCGAACACATCCACTATGGGCTCATCCTCCTCATGCCCTGAGAAGGGGGGTATTGAAAATTCCTCGTCCACAGACGTGTCCTCGATAGAAGTAAGGGTCAGACGCAGCTGCCCGGTGTCGTCATCAATGCAGCCATGCAGCCGCTGTCTGCCAACCTGTAAATGGCCATTGCCGTGGGCTTGAAACAAGCACTGCTCAAAGATCAGCACGTCGCCAGGCCGCAGGCTGCGTGCCTGCGCAATGGGTAATTGCAAACGTCCCAGGATCACGGCAATTGGCAGTTGAAATGCTCCAGGCATCGGAGCGCCCATGGCGCGCCAAGGCCCCGCATCACACAACGCCAGGAAACTTTCAGCCGACAACCACATATAGCCCGTGACACGCGACGCCCCCAGGGTCACGCTGAGCCGGCAACCAAACCCGGTGGGGCGCTCTGTCTCCAGCAAGCGCACATAGCCCAGCAGGGCCAGCACCTGAGGGCTGAGATGATGTTGAAACAGCGCCCAGAACCAGGACTCTGCATCGTTGCCAGCCTCGGCCAGCGTCACCGGGCACTCACCCAGCAAGCTCAATAACGGCCCGGCCTCAGCGAGCGCCAGCACCCCGCATACGGTTTCCAGGCACACGGCTTTGACCCCGGCAGGCGCGCGCCCTGGTTCGAGACACAACTCACCGCCCTGCCCCGCCACGTGGAACGGCAGGCGCAAGCCGCGCCCCAATCGACGGCGTGCGGCAACCGTATCGCCGTTGACCAAAGGCAATATCAACTGCGGCATCATCATGCCGACCCGGCGTTGGGTATAAACAGGCTGACCGGCTGCCCCAGCGCGGCGGCAAATCGACCTTCGCACTGTTGGCGCGTGCCCCTGAGCCAACGCGCTGTGGCGTCATCTTCCGCTTCCAGATCAATGCTCCAGGCGTTCTGCTCACGGCGTACGCTGGCGTTGATCCGTCCCAGCCGCGGCAAATACAACACCGCCTGAAGCGGCCACTGCGCGCTGCCCATCACGCGAGGTGCCAGTTGCTCCGCAAGCGCCTCAATCATGGAAGTCGTCATCGACTCTTTCATGCCCGACAAGCCACCCCGCGTCCCGCTACCTTCATCGCTATCGCTGAACAACTGGGCAAACAGCCGCCCTTGCTCCCACGGCACCACGACGCCAGCACCAGGCTCATGTCCCTCTCTAGGCTCGCGCTGTCGTGGGCGTTCGGTGGGTTTGGTTGAAACCTGGGTCATGTCGACTCCTGGAGCAGTAAAAGAGATAACTCCTGCAGTTTTTCCACCTGACGCAGACACTCGGTAACCTGTTTCTGAGTACTGTCGACGCGGGCTTCCTTTTCTTCCTGCTGCCCCCGTAGCGTTTCCAGCTGACCTTGGTCGCGCCGAGTCGTGGCAGACAATGAGCGCTCCTGCGCACCCCAGGATTTGAGCGCCTGCAGGGTCAATACCTGGCCTTGATGCTGACTGAGCAATTGGGCGCTTTGCCGGGCCTCTTCCTCCCGGGCTTGCTCAAGGGCGGCCTGGGCCTGCTGGATATGTGCGAGCAAGGCTTTCTGAGCCCGCTTCGCTTCACGCAGCGCGCGCTCGGCCCGGTCCGCCCGATGCCGGCGCAGGCGTCGCAAGGTCTCGACTTCATCCAGCAGCACATTCGAATAGTTTGATTCAGAAAGGGACATAGGCAGTCAGCTCCTTGAGCTGGTCCAGCGTAGCCGCGAGTGGCGCCGGCTCACGCAAGTCTTGGCGCAGGAAATCGTCCACGGCCTGACGACTGTCCACGGCCAGGTCGGTCAGGGCATCGCTGCCGGGCTGGTACTCACCCAGCTTGAGCATCAACTCGATCTGCTGGTACGCCGACAACAGGCGCCGCAACGCCGTCCCGGCACGGATGTCGTCAGGCTCGGCGACATTGCTCAAAATCCGCGACAGGCTCGCGAGGACATCGACCGCCGGGTAGTGCCCGCGCTCGGCCAGCTTGCGGGACAGCACGATATGCCCATCGAGCAGCGAACGAACCTCATCGGCCACGGGGTCGTTCATGGAGTCCTGTTCGATCAGCACCGTGTAGATAGCGGTGATCACGCCTTCACGGGTCAGGCCGGCGCGCTCGACCAGCCGTGGCAACAGGCTGTACACCGACGGAGGTAAACCACCGCGCCCCAAGGGTTCGCCGGCGGCCAGGCCGATTTCGCGCTGGGCCCGGGCGAAACGCGTCAGGGAATCGATCAGCAGCAACACCCGCTTCCCCTTGCGTCGAAAACCTTCCGCCAATGCGGTTGCCGTAAAGGCCGCACGGGCGCGCTCCATGCTGGAGCGATCGGACGTGGCACACACCAGTACCGCTTTGGAGCGCAGCTGCTCATCCAGTTCGTGGTCGAGAAACTCACGCAGCTCCCGGCCCCGCTCGCCGATCAGGCCGAATACAATCACATCGCACTCGACATTACGGGCGATCTCGGCCAACAAGGTGGTCTTGCCGCAACCGGCCCCCGCAAACAACCCCACACGCTGGCCTTCGCCGAGCGTCAGAAGGCCGTCGATCGAGCGCACACCCGTGGCCAGCGCGCGGTTGATCCTCGGCCGGTCGGTGGGCAAGGGCGCTTCACATAACACCGGGCTTGCATCAGGCGCATCAGCCTCGGCAAACGCACTGGGGCCATCCCCCGTAATCGGCCGTCCAAAACCATCCAGCACCTGGCCCAGCAGCGCGTCACTGACCTGCACGCAATGCGGCACACCCAGGCGCTCCACGCCGGCGCCCACGCGCACACCTTCCAGGTTGCCCAGGGCACTGAGCACCGCATCCTGCTGATCAAAACCGATGATCTCGGCCAGCATGTATTCGCCTGGCTTTTTTTCTACCTGGCACAAGTCACCGATACGCGCCTGAGGCAACCGGCATTGCAGCAGCATGCCGTTGACGCGCTGGATACGACCGCGCATCTTCACCGGCGAAAACCTCACCAGCGATTGTGTCTGGCGCTGCTGCCATGCATCGAGGCGCGCTTGCAGATCCGTACTCACCAGCGCACCTCATAGCGCTGTGCGCCATCGAAAATCACTTTGCTGTTATCGATCAAGACCAGACGCAAGCCATCCAATTCGTCCCCCACAAACAGCCGACCGCCGTCTTCAAGCACCACATGACCGTTCGGCCCGCCAACGATCTGCACAATCCTGAACGGCGGTGCGCTGTCGCGTACCCGGACACGGCTGATCACCGGAACGTCACTGTCAAACTGCTCGCCAAAGCGGCTGAGCATGCGCGCCACCAAGTCCACATCCTCTTGGGAAACATCCCCATTGAGGGCAACCTGGCCATTGATCACCTGCAAGCTGACGCGATGATCCAACTCGCGCTCGTTGAGCATCTTCAGCAACTGCTGGCGCACTTCGAACGGCGAACCCAGCTCGTTTTTCTTGACCTCAGGAGGCATCAGCGAAGCCTGGGCCTCGCGCTCCCCCGTAGAGGCCATGCCCACCGCCATGATGATGATCGTCACCACCAACACCAGGCTGAGCAGGCGCTTTTGCTGGGAGTGCGAGATGGACGACAACGTGAGTGTTCGCACAGGGTCGACGCTCGGGCGCGATGATGTCGGTACCGCCGCCGGAGCTGGCGCTGGTGCCTGGGGCCAGGGATGATCAGCCAGGGCGACACACAGCCGAACTGTGCCCACCAGAAACGGTACGCTGACTTCCAGCCTCGCAATCTGGGCCAGCACCTGTCCGTCGACGCTGCGCAGCAGACCGGCTTCGGCTTGTACCGACCAGTTCGAGTCGATAAACCGCAACCGCGCATGCTGCTCGGCGATCCCAGAATCATTGAGCACCAAATCTGCATCTGCATGGGCACCAATACTCCATTCGTCGCCAAACAACGGCAACGCAGCGCCTTGGTGTAAACCGTCCAGCACACGTAGCTCAAACATCATCGAGCCCTACCTGACACTGACCATGGATGGGCACTCACGCCACGGCACCCCGCATCAGTTCGTCCTGGCCGAAGTCAAAACGTCCCAGTACTTTCACCTTCGAGGTGCTTCCCAGTTCAGCAAAGGACAGCACCGGAACATGGTTGAACTCCTCCAGCAGCAGGGTACGTAGAGGGCTGCGCAAGTCCTGCGCTACCAACATCACGCTTTTGGTTTTTGGACGTAAGGTAAAGGCCTGGTTGAGCAGGCTGACCAGCGCTGCACTGCTCTCATCGTCAAGCGCAAAAAACACCCCGGTCTGAGTCTGGCGCAGCGCCTCGCGCAAGGTGTTTTCGCTCTGTGGTGACAACAACCACACGTGCAGGCCATCAGCTTCACTGTACTGGTGAAATATCTGGGACTTGAGGGCAATACGGGCATAGCCGGCCAATGCCTCCGGCTCACGTTCATGCTGGCCATATTCGATCAGCGACTCGACGATCAGCCGCACTGCGCGCAGCGGCACGCCTTCACCGGCCAGTCGTTGCAATACCGCTGAAAACCGCGAAAGCGGCATGATGCGTTGTAACTCTTGCACCAGTTCGGGCTGGTTGTGCTCCAGCCAACTGAGAATCGACTTGCTCTCCTGAATACCCAGGAACTGCGGTCCGCTGAGCATCATCGCTTGCTTCATGCGTTCAATAATCAGGGTCGTTGCACTGAAGCGCTCCAACTGCTGATCATCCAGCACCGGATCATCAGGCCTCACCCAGACCCATTCCTGCTCATCACGCTCGGCCAGCCCTTGCTGGGCGTCTTCCAGCTCAACAGTCAGCGCCTTGCGCTCTACCGCCACGCGGCTGACGACAGAGGCTTTGATCATCGGCACTTCATGCACGCAAAACCGCATTTCATCGTCGGCCAGCGAATCATCCAGCTCGACCTCGAATGGCGGCAACGTGAGCCCGATGTTAGCGACAAGCGCATTGCGTGCCTGGCGGATGCCGTGAATCAAGTCCGTCACTTGCGGCGTCCCTCGCAGTGCAGGGGGAAACTTCAACAAGTAAGGCCGCGACGGATCAAAGCCACGCAGGTCTTCACTGCCGTTCTCTTCAGGGCGTACCGCTTCGGCTGCCTGGGCTTCGGGCTGCGCTTGTTGCTGCCGCTTGCGCGCGAGGTAATAACCCAGAGCCCCGGTCATAATCGAGATAAAGATAAACACGAGTGTGGGCATGCCCGGCACTATCGCGAACGCCAGCATTCCGACCGAAGCAATCATCCAGCTCTTGGGCTCGCTGGTCATTTGCCGGGCAATTTCGGCGCCCATATTGCTGACGCCCTTGCGGCCGTCCGGTGCGACGCGAGTAATGATCATGCCCGCCGTCAGCGAGATCAGCAGCGCAGGAATCTGCGCAATCAGGCCATCACCGATGGTCAGTACGGAATACAGCGAGATCGACTCGGCAGCGCTCAAGCCGTGCTGGAACATTCCCGTGGAGAAGCCGCCCAGCAGGTTGACCAGCACAATGATCAAACCGGCGATGGCGTCGCCCTTGACGAACTTCATCGCCCCGTCCATGGCTCCGAACAATTAGCTTTCACGGGACAACTGCTCGCGCTTGTCCCGCGCTTGCCCGCCGTCAATCAGCCCGGCGCGCAGGTCGCTGTCGATAGACATTTGCTTACCGGGCATCGCATCCAGGCTGAACCGCGCCGCGACTTCGGCGACCCGTTCCGAGCCTTTGGTGATGACCAGAAAGTTGACCAGTGTCAGGATCAGGAAGATCACCATCCCCACCGCCAGATTGCCCCCGACCACAAAGTTGCCGAAGGCCTCGACGATCTCACCGGCGTCCTGTTCCAGCAGGATCAAGCGGGTGGTAGCGATCGACAGCGCCAGACGAAACATCGTGGTCAACAGCAAAATCGACGGGAACGACGAGAACGCCAACGGCCCCGGCAAATACAGCGCCAGCACGATCAACAGGCACGAGATACAAATATTCAGTGCAATAAGGATATCCACCAGCCAGGTGGGCAAAGGCACGATAAAAATAAACACGATGGCCATGACCACCACGGCGCCCAGCACCTCCGCACGCCGTGCCACCTTGAGCAGCACGTTATTGATGACCGCCAGTGCGGTCACGCCCGGTCCCTCGAAAAGCCTGCCACGTAGGCAGAACCCCGTTCGATACGAGCAAACTCATCCATCACCAGCAAAAAGTTGTGCAGGGCCTCCTGACGCCCACGCTGATCACTCCACAACGCGATAGGGAATTGTTGGAACAACGGGTACAGCGCATTGAGCAACACTAGAGAAACCGATGACTTGTCACCAGCCAACTCCTGCACCAGGCTCTGGATCTCCGCAGGGGCGATGCCGCTGCCGGCATAACCCAGCAGGCGCTGCAGCAGGCTGACCGAGTCCTGCTCGATACTCATGCGCTGAATCAGCATCTGGCATGCACCGAGCACCGCACTCAACTGCCCACAGCTTTGCAGGCCCAGTAACAACGTACGCAACTGCGCCGTGGGTACCGACGGCGTGTGTGCCGCAATATCGTCCGCCAAGGCCTTGCGCATCACCATGAGCCCTGCGGCGAAACGGTCGCCACCGTACACGCCCAGCAAGGCCTGCATCATGCGAGCCAGGGACTGGCGCTGCACCACACTCGCGTAGTAGAGCGCCCGCACCGCCTGACACTCCTGCGGATCACCACTGGCCGCATGCAGCGTCATGGCGATGTTGAGCCCGGCCTGGATCTCACCCTTGTAGCGAACCTCCAACTTGGCCAGCGCGTCTCGGGCCAGCCCGGCTTCGGTCTCGCGCAATTCACCTTCGGCCTGGGTCAGGACATGCTTGAGCACCACATACGTGCAAGCAGGATCACGGCCAGTCAGCTCCACTATTGTGTCAACGCTGGGCCGTTGCAGCAGTTGCATCCTGATCCGACGCGCAACAGCGGAAAGGCTTGCATCAGCGGGGAGGCTAAGCAGGCTGTAGAGCCGCTTGAACTGCTCGATGGGCGGCACGCGCACCTCAAACGTACGCTCGCCCAACGGTTGGTTGTTACGCATTGCTTCCTGGCTGAACACGTTGGCCAGTTCATCGATGCCCGTCGTAGCCGACAGCGTCTGGGGTGCGATCCCAGTGCTGGGACCCAGCTGATCCAGATACTGGCTCTTTTGCACTTCAGGGGTGATTTCGACGTTCATGGGCGTGCCGAGATAAGAAGAGTGTGTGCTTGTGTGGCAAGAAACCCCGAGACGGTTCCACTTTTATTCACACCCTGAACTTTTGAAAAAACCGGCACAAAACACCCATGGTTTTTTGCAAAAAACTGCGCAACCAGCATCAGATAAAATATTTTTATTCATATATTTCAGCTGCTTACATAGATCTTCCGTTTGGCACAGCCAGTGCTACAGGGCTTTGCGTCGAAAGCATTTCGACCCGTTCACCCTGAGGAAAAAACCATGAATCTTCCCATTGAAGCTTTAGCTCACCTCGTTGGCAGCTCGCCTCAATTCATGCATCACCTGACAGACGAACAGCAGAAAAAACTCCGACGCTTCATTCACAAACGCGTACTCAACCCGGAAGATGCGGATGACCTTCTGCAACTGACTTACCTGGAAGCATGGCGCAACCGCGAGCGCTTCTGCGGTAACGCATCGCTCAGCACCTGGATGTGTGGCATCGCACAGAACCTGATCCGCAATCATTTCAGGCGCATGTATGCTAAACCTGTGCATTGCGAATTTGATGAGTCGTTGTGGCATGGCCAGGCAGAAAACAACAACCTGGATTGGGAATTTGAGGTCAACCGCCGCCTGGAGAACACCCTGAGCGCCATCGACCATCTGCCAACGGAAATGCGCAAGACGCTATACGCATCGCTGGAAACCGACGGCAGCTACCAGGACACCGCCGACGTATTGGACATTCCTATCGGAACAGTCCGCTCACGCTTGTCGCGCGCGCGCGAACAGCTCAAGCGCGCCACCCAAAACCCGTTTCAACCGTAAGACTGGCTGACAGGCCAAACGTTGGGCGGCAGGGATATCTGCCCAACCGGACTCCACCTGTTTCCAGCCGGCGCCCCCAATGTTGCCAGGCCCCCACCACTGTCCAGACATCACGAAAGCAGAGGCTGGCAGTCACGCAACACCCTCAGTTTCGTTAAACAATTGAAAGCGTAGAAAAAATCTTCACAAAAGTGCTTGACGCATTTGCGTTCTACGCGAATAATGCGCGCCACTTGGCTACGTAGCTCAGTTGGTTAGAGCATAGCATTCATAATGCTGGGGTCCGGGGTTCAAGTCCCTGCGTAGCCACCAAGTACCGATTCATAGATGTCTACAGCAGTCTGTGAATCACCTCAAGAAGCCCGCCTAGTGCGGGCTTTCTTGTGTCTGGAGTTTCATCCAGATCCGCCCCTCACATTACGCATGCTCTCTGAAAGCCTCGATTAAGCACGCGGCAAACGGGTGATTAACCCGTTGCGCGTAAGGCCTGCGAAAGAAGCAGTTGAATCAACTGACGGCGTTGATACGGCCGATCAGGGAGCCGGCTTCAAAGTAATCACCCGCCTGTTTGGCAATCTGAAGTTCACCCGCACAGGGGGCCAGAATCGATGTTTCCATCTTCATCGCTTCGACCACCGCGATCACTTGCCCGGCACTGACCGATTCGCCATCGTCGACGACCCAGGTGTGCAGGTTGCCTGCTACCGGCGTCAGTACCGCGTGCGGATCAACCGCCTCGCGTGTGATTGTGCTTTCGCTGGCGGGACCGGCGGCATTGAGGCTGACACCGCGCAACAGGGCCGCAGGCAGGCCTAGCTCATGGCGCTTGCCGTCGATCTCGACAAAGGTACGCAGCACGTCAGGGTCGGCCGACATGGCGTTGCGCGGCGCGATGGTGATCTGTTCGGCGAAGTCGGTCTCGATCCAGCGGGTGTGCACGGCGAAGCGATCGGCGCCGGTGAAGTCGGCATGATCCATCACGGCCCGGTGGAAAGGCAGTACCGACGCGATGCCCTCGATGTTGAATTCAGCCAGTGCCCGGCGTGCACGGGCGATAGCCTGTTCGCGGGTGGCGCCGCTGACGATCAGTTTGGCCATCATCGAATCGAAGGTGCTGGGCACGCGTGAACCGCTGGTCACGCCGCTGTCCAGGCGCACGCCCGGGCCCGAGGGCGGCACAAACTCGGAAATTTGCCCCGGTGTCGGCAAGAAGCCCTTGCCCGCGTCTTCGGCGTTGATACGAAACTCAAAGCTATGGCCGCGTGGGGTTGGCGTCTCACTGAACGACAAAGGGAAACCGTCGGCGATGCGCAGTTGCTCGATCACCAGATCGACGCCGGTGGTTTCTTCGGTCACCGGGTGCTCGACTTGCAAGCGCGTGTTGACCTCAAGAAACGACAAGGTGCCATCCTGACTGAGCAGGAACTCCACCGTGCCGGCGCCGACGTAGCCGGCCTTGGCGCAGATATCGTGGGCCGACTGATGAATGCGCTGGCGCTGCGTGTCGCTGATAAAGGGCGCGGGCGCCTCTTCCACCAGCTTCTGGTTGCGTCGTTGCAGCGAGCAGTCACGCGTGCCGACCACCACCACCTTGCCGTGTTTGTCGCCCAGAATCTGCGCTTCAATGTGACGAGGGCGGTCGAGGAACTGCTCGACGAAACATTCACCGCGACCAAAGGCGGCTTCGGCTTCACGCACGGCCGAGGCAAACAGCTCGGCGACCTCATCCAGGCGCCAGGCGACTTTCATGCCGCGCCCCCCGCCGCCGAAGGCTGCCTTGATGGCAATCGGCAGGCCATGCTGCTCGGCAAAGGCCAGCACTTGGGCGGCGCTTTCGACAGGTCCGGGTGTACCCGCAACCAGAGGTGCGCCGACCTGCTGGGCCAGTTTCCGCGCTTCGACCTTGTCCCCCAGCACGTCGATGGTCTCTGGGTTGGGACCCACCCAGATCAAGCCAGCGGCGATCACTGCGCGAGCAAAGTCGGCGCGCTCCGACAAAAAACCATAACCCGGGTGCACGGCATCGGCGCCGCTGCGTTTGGCGATGGCCAGGAGTTTTTCGATATCCAGGTAGGTCTCTGCCGGGCGTTGGCCATTCAGCGAAAACGCTTCGTCCGCCTGGCGCACATGCAGGGCGTCGATGTCCGCGTCGGCATACACCGCGACAGACTGCACACCGTAGTCGCGACACGCGCGGGCGATGCGGACGGCGATTTCACCACGGTTGGCGATCAATAATTTTTTCATGGAGTTGTCTTCGCATCGGCAGTTGAAGAAGAGGCGTCTGTGCTGGGTTGGATTTCGTGGAATCCGCCCAGGGGGTTGAAGCGAATCTGCGCGTTGATCGGTATCTGCCCCGCCAGGTCCAAGTGGTGTGTAGCCACTGCGGCGATCACCGGGTAGCCACCGGTCAACGGATGGTCGGCCAAAAACAGCACGGGCTGGCCGCTGGCTGGCACTTGGATAGCGCCGACGGAGGTGCCTTCGCTGGGCAGTTCCTGAGGGTTGCTGCGCGTCAGCGGCGCATCACCGGCCAGGCGAATGCCCACCCGATTGGACTGCGAGGTCACGCGCCAGAGCTGGCCGCTCAGGCGCTGGATCGCGTCTTCGGTAAACCAATCGGTGCGCGGCCCCATGACCACATCAAGGGTAACGATATGGGTCGCCGTCGGCAGCTCAAAGGCCGGGGCTTCGGTCAGCGATACGCTGGTGCCCGTGGTCAGGGTGGTGAAGCCCAGACGATCACCAGCGGCAAGTGCCGCAGGGCCGACCTGGGCCAACGTGTCCGTGGACAAGCTGCCGAGCACCGGCGTGACCTCAAAACCGCCACGAATGGCCAGGTAGCTGCGCAGGCCCGCCAGCGGTGCGCCCAGACTGACACGGTCACCCACGTCCAGTTCGATGGGTTGATAGTTGCTGGCCGGCCATTGCAGGCCACTGGCGTTGGTGATGGTGACCGGCGTGTGCGCACCGGTGATCGCTATCACCGCACGGCCATGGCTAACGAAGCTCAAGCCGCCAAGTACCGACTCTACGCAAGCCATGTCCGAGCGATTGCCCACCGCGCGGTTGGCGGCGCGCAGGGCGCCGAGGTCGAGCGCACCAGAGCGGGAGACGCCTTGACCGGTTTGGCCGGGCCGTCCCATATCCTGCAAGACGCTGTGTAACCCAGGATGGATGATTTCCAGATAAGCACCGCTGGGGGCGGCGGGACGCAGTGCCGCAGCGGGGGTTGGCAGGCCGTTGGCCGGGAGCGGGCCGGCGTCGGTAAAGCGCACTTTATAACCAGGGCGCAGCAGGGCCGGCTCCGTGCGGTTCAGGTCCCACATCTGCAGGGGCGTGACACCGATGATCTGCCAGCCGCCAGGACTGGCTTGCGGATAGACGCCACTGAAATCCCCGGCCAGCGCCACGGCGCCCGCCGGTATGCGGGTGCGAGGAGTTTGTCGGCGCGGCACCTGGAAACCGGCGCCGCCCGTGAGGTAGGCAAACCCCGGCGCGAACCCACAAAAGGCCACGCTGTAGTCATGGGCGGTGTGGCGCTGTATCACTTCGTTACGGCTGATGCCGAGCAGCGTGGCGACCTCGTCGAGGTCTTCGCCGTTGTAATGCACGGGGATTTCCACGCGGCGCTGTTCGCCCTCGCGGCGCTGGCTCAGGTCCCGGCCGGCGATACGATCGACCAGCGCCTGACGCTCTATGGCGCTGGGGCGAAACTGGATCAGCAGCGTCCGCGCAGCAGGCACAATTTCTTCCACGCCCGCAATAGGCTCCGCCATCAGGGCGTCGAACAAAGCCAAGGTCTCGTCGAGATCGTTCAATTCGACGAGCAGGGTGTCCAGGTTGACCGGTAGAAAACGCACGGGAGACTCCTAGACGTGATAGGTGCTGTCAGGCACATCGGTAATGAACATGTGGCCAGGGGCGTGGGTGATCGCGAAAGGCACGCCCGACGCCGCCACCGCCGCCTGGGGCGTCACACCGCAGGCCCAGAACACCGGGACTTCGCCGGGCTCGATGCGCACGGCATCGCCGAAATCGGGTCGACTCAGGTCATGGATGCCCAGCAGCGCGGGCTCTCCGATATGCACCGGAGCGCCGTGGACCGACGGATAACGCCCGGAGATGCCACTGGCCTCGGCCACACGATCGGCCGGGATCGGGCGCATGGACACAACCATTTCACCCTGCAATCGTCCCGCCGGACGGCAAGCGCGGTTGGTCCGGTACATCGGTACGTTGCAGCCATCGGCGATATGCCGCACTTCGATGCCGGCTTCTTGCAAGGCGGTTTCAAAGGTAAAGCTGCAGCCAATCAAAAACGCCACCATATCGGCGTGCTCGGCCCAAGCCTGGGTGGCATCGCTGACTTCCTCGACCAGCTTGCCGTCCCGCCAGATGCGATACAGGGGGATGTCGGTACGCAGGTCGGCGCCTTCAGCCAGCAGTGTTCGCGGGCTGCCCGCGTCGCTGACGTCGAGAATCGGGCAGGCTTTCGGGTTGCGCTGGGCGTACAGCAGAAAGTCGTAGGCCCATTCGCGCGGCAAGGCGATCAGGTTGGCCTGGGTCATGCCCGGCGCGATGCCCGCCGTGGGGGTGACCAGCCCGCCACGGTAGGTTTGACGTGCGTCCTGGGCAGCGGCAATGGCCGCTCGTCGGGCGCGGGCGAGCGTATTCATGGACGACCTCCGGCGAACGGTTGCAGCGACAGGTTGGCCTGCTCCAGCACTCGGCGCAATTCGCGAGCCATCGCTACGGCGGCAGGGCTGTCGCCGTGGACACAGATCGAGTCGGCCTGGATTCGGGTGAGCGTGCCGTCGATGGCTTCGAGGGTGCCGTCTTGCACCAGGCGCAACATGCGTTGAGCCACAAGCTGCGGATCGTGCAGCACGGCGCCCGGTTCGCGTCGCGAAACCAGGGTGCCTTGCGGCGTATAGGCACGGTCGGCGAAGGCCTCGGCGACACACTGCAAGCCCGCGTTACGTGCCCACTCAATCAGCTCGGAGCCAGCCAACGCCACCAGGATCAGCGTGGGATCAATGGCACGGATGGCGGCGATCACCGCCAGCGCCTGGCGACGGTCGTGGGCAATGGTGTTGTACAACGCGCCATGGGGTTTCACGTAACGCACCGAGGTGCCGGCAGCCTTGGCCAAGCCTTGCAGCGCACCGATCTGGTAGATCACGTCGGCGGTGAGTTCATCGCTGGCCAGGTCCATGTTCCGTCGACCGAAACCCACCTTGTCCGGGTAGGCAACGTGGGCGCCAATGGCGACATTTCTTGCGGCGGCGGCTTTGAGTGTCCGCAGGATGCCGGCGGGGTCGCCGGCGTGGAAACCACAGGCGACGTTAGCGCTGGTTACCACATCGAGCATGGCGTCGTCGTCGCCCATGCTCCAGGCGCCGAAGCTTTCGCCGAGGTCGCTGTTGATATCTATCGTTGGCATTCACGTAACTCCTTTTTCGTTATCCGGCTCAGGCGACGCTGAGGATGGCAAAGATCGGCACAACGGATTTGATCGCCATGTACCAGGTCAGCAGGCAGGTCAGAGCGCCCAGGACCAAGAGCCAGCGTGGGTAATGGTAACCGCCCATGAGGTCGGATCGGCGCCAGCCGACGTAGATAAAGATGCTCAGGCCGATGGGCAGTATCAGACCGTTGAACCCGCCGGCAAACAGCAGCAGTGCGGCAGGCGCGGTGCCCAACAGAACAAAGATCAGCAGCGATACGGCGATGAACACAGTGGTGGCACGGTTGCGACTCTGCTCGGTGATGTCCGGCTTGAATACGGTGATAAAGGAAATGGACGTGTACGCGGCACCGATCACACTGGTGATGCTGGCGGCCCAGAGGATGAGGCCGAAGATGCGCAGGCCGATCTGTCCCGCGGCTGCCTGGAAGGCTTGTGCAGCCGGATTGGCGCCCTGCCCCGAGGTGTCGATGACGACGCCGCTGGCAACAACGCCAAGGATGGCGAGAAACAGGATATAGCGCATAAGGCCGGTGACCAGGATGCCGCTCAGGGCCGCCTTGGTCACAGCCTGGAGGTTTTCGACGCCGGTAGCACCGCGATCCAGCAGTTTATGAGCCCCCGCATAGGTGATGTAGCCACCGACCGTGCCTCCAACAATGGTGGTAATGGTGGCAAAGTTGATCTGGTCCGGAAGGACGGTCTGGTAGAGGGCTTCACCCAGAGGCGGGTTGGAGGCGAAGGCCACGAACAGCGTCAAGCCAATCATCACCACGCCCAGCACGACGATCAGCCGATCGACGGCCAACCCGGCGCGGTGAGAGAGGAAGATGCCGATAGCCAGCAGGGCGCTCAGGCCACCGCCCCACTTTGCATCAAGCCCCATCAGCGCATTCAGACCCAGCCCGGCACCGGCGATGTTGCCGACGTTGAACACCAGCCCACCGAAAATCACCAGCACCGCCAGCAGGTAACCGCTGCCTGGAATCGCTTTGTTGGCCACGTCTGCGGCACGCATTCGAGTCAGGGAAACGATACGCCAGACGTTAAGTTGAACCACGAAGTCGATCAGAATCGACGCCAGGATACCGAACGCAAATGCCGCCCCCATCTTGGCCGTGAACGTGGCGGTCTGGGTGATGAATCCAGGGCCGATGGCAGACGTCGCCATCATGAAAATCGCGGCGATCAACGAAGCGCGCCGCGCTTTTGTGAACGCTTGAGGGGTCTGTGTCACGGCATCATTCCTACAGTGAGAGGTAGTTTGACTGAGCAATGAGCATGCCAAGACTCAGGCAAACACCCTGAAATGTAGATGCATCAAGGCATTCTTGTTGAACAATCCATATCCTATAGTTGATCGATTGGCACCAAATTGTTACCTCATACCGCGCATGTGCTACTTAATGACGCATACGACGCGCGTCATCCTTGTGCCACTCACCCGCTCTGATGGAATAATGGAGCGGTTTTCTCACCTAGGATTTTTTATGAACGACGCCTCTTCCGCCCTGCCAAGATCACTGGGAGAAACCATCACCCAGGAAATTCGCAGGATGCTGGTCGAAGGCGAGCTCGTGCCCGGCCAACGCCTTTCAGAAGCGGCACTGGCCGAGAACCTGGATATTTCGCGCAACACGTTGAGAGAGGCCTTCCGGGTCCTGACGCGTGAAGGGTTGCTCAAACACGAACCCAACCGCGGCGTCACGGTGGCGGAACCGGACATGGGGTCGATCATCGACATCTACCGGGTGCGCCGCTTCATCGAGTGCAAGGCGATCGCACAGGGTTACCCCCAGCATCCAGGCACGCTGCACATGCGCGAGGCGGTCGAATTGGGCGTGCGTGCGCGCGAAGCGAAAGACTGGGGCGCGGTCGGCACGGCCAACATGATGTTCCACACCGCTATCGTCGAACTGGCCGACAGCCCGCGCCTGCTGGTGTTCTACGGTCAGATCTCGGCTGAATTGCGGCTGGCGTTCGGGCTGCTCAACGACCCTCAGTTCTTGCATTTGCCGTTTCTCAATATGAACGCTTCGATACTGCAGTGCGTTGAGGAGGGCCGGCCAGACGAGGCGACTGTCATGCTGGATGCCTACCTTGTGCAATCGGAGCGAACGGTGCTGGCCGCCTACGAGCGCAGCCTGAGGCGATAGTCACCCAGCGCCCTATCAAATGAGACGACTTCTCATTAGTATGCCTGCTATTCGCGCAACGCAGCAGTAAGGTATCGGGGCCATGGAGACAGGGACGCCAGGGGATCAGGAAAAACTCAGCGCCGTTTTTATCGGGCAGCGCAGTGCGTTAATCCGTATGCTGTCGCGCGTCGTCGGCTGTTCGAACCAGGCGGAGGACCTGGCCCAGGAAACCTACCTGAAGGTAGCCAAGGCGCTGTACGCCCGCCCCATCGAACACTTGAAGCCGTTTCTTTATCAAACCGCGCAGTACCTGGCCTTTGACCATTTGCGCAGTGTGCGCAGCAAAAGGCGCTATGAGTGCCATTTGGCCGAAAGCCTGGTGGTCGAAGTGCCCACGACGGCGCCCGGGCCGGAGAGTCAGGCTCAGGGCCAGCAGCAACTGCGGCAGTTTCAACAGGTGCTCGCTACCTTGCCCAAACGCCAGCAACAAATCCTGGTTTTACATCGACTGCACGACCTGTCCCAAGGCGAGATCGCCCAGCGCCTGCAGGTATCGTTGAGCACGGTGGAAAAGGACCTGCGCCAAGCCCTCACCGCCTGCGTCAAGCAAACGACCTACCATGATTGATCGCCCCGACATTCCCGATGCCGTACGTGAGCAGGCAGCCGACTGGTTCGCGCTGCGCGATGAGACAGCGCGCAACCTCATCACCCGCCAGCGCTTTGAGCAGTGGCGCACGGCCGATCCCCGGCACGCCAGCGCGTATGCGGAACTGGATACGATGTGGGAAAACCGCGCCTTCGAACAGGCCTTGAAAGACCTCGCCGTCGGCCTCGAATCACCCTCGCCCCCGCTAATCGCCAAGCCTCCCAGGATGCGTTTGACGGCCGCCGCTGCTGCCGTGTTGCTCGCACTGGGCATCGGCTGGATGGCCGATGTGCCGATGCGCCTGCAAGCCGATCACATGACCGACGTTGCGCAGCTGGAACGCTTTGACCTCGAAGACGGCTCGCACATCGTGCTGGGCAGCCACAGCGCAATCAGCACCGCCTTCGACGGCGCGCATCGACGCATCAAGTTGCTGCGCGGCGAGCTCTACGTAGAAGCCGCCCATGATGCCAACCGCCCCATGAGCATCGAGACCGCCGAGGCCAGCGTGACCGTGGTCGGCACGCAATTGAGCGTCAGCCAGCGCAACTCGGGGGTCACCGTCGCCGTGCGCCAGGGCCAAGTGCGCTTCGCCGACCGCAAGGGCGAACAGAGCCTGTTGCACGCGGGCAACTGGCAACAGTTGCGCGATGGACAGTTGCAACCGCTGTCACTGGAAGGCAGTGAACGGCAGATGGCCTGGATCAACGGGCGGCTGTCGTTCCAGAACGCGCCACTGGTGCAGGTACTCGAAGAGATCCGGCGCTATTACCCGGCGCCGATCCTGTTATTCAACGATGCCGCCGCCAGTGAGCGCGTCAGCGGGAATTACCAGTTGGATGACCCCGTGGCGATCGTAAAGGCATTGAGTAAAGTCACGTCCACCCAGGTCCAGCGCCTGCCCGGTGGCATCCTGGTTATCCGCTGACACAGAGCCCCGACACCGTCGAAAAAAGTTTTACGGCTTTCGAAGGTTCAACCCGTCAAGAACTTTGCCTTTGCAAATCATTCCTATTTCTAACGGGGCTCACATGCACTTTCCAGCATTCAATCCGACCCATGCCCGCAGCGTCCTGGCGCTCGCCATTTGCCTGGCGTGCAGCCACGCGGTTGCCGTGGAACCGGCGGGCCAGCTGGCCACTCGCGAAGCGGCGGACACCCGCAGTTTTGCCATCGCCGGCCAGTCGCTGGTCAATGCCCTGGATCAATTGAGTGTGCAGAGCGGGCTGCAAATTGCCTACACGGCTGACCTGGCCCAGGGTGTCGAATCGCCCGGTGTCAACGGCCGCATGACCGCCCTGGAGGCGCTGGCCCAACTGCTCGAAGGTACGCCGCTGAGCTTCGAGCGAAACGGTCCCAACGCGGTGATGCTAACCCGCACCGAACAGCCCGGCGCAGCCTTGCAACTGGGCACCACCACGGTGATCAGCAACCAACTGGGCACCGTCACCGAAGGGACCGGTTCCTACACACCTGGGACGATCGCCACGGCCACGCGCCTGGTGCTCACACCCCGTGAAACGCCGCAGTCCATCAGCGTCGTCACGCGCCAGCACATGGACGACTTCGCCCTCGACAGCGTCGACGACGTGATGCGCCACACGCCCGGCATTACCGTCTCGGCCTACGACACCGACCGCAGCAACTACTACTCGCGCGGTTTCTCGATCAACAACTTCCAATACGACGGCATCCCCTCGGCCGTGCGCAACGTGGCCTATTCGGCGGGCAACACCCTGAGCGACATGGCTATCTATGACCGCGTCGAAGTGCTCAAAGGCGCCTCCGGCCTGCTCAGCGGCGCCGGCTCCCTGGGCGGCACCATCAACCTGGTGCGCAAGAAGCCCACGGCGGAGTTTCTCGGCCACATCACCACGGCAGCCGGCACATGGGACAACTACCGCACGGAAGTGGACGTCAGCGGCCCGCTGACCGAAACCGGCAATGTGCGCGGGCGTGCCGTGGCGGCTTATCAGGACAGCAAGTCGTGGATCGACCGTTACTCGAACAAAAGCTCGGTGTTCTACGGCATCCTTGAATTCGACCTGTCGCCCGACACCCTGCTCACCGTCGGCGCGGACTATCAGGACAGCAAACCCAAAGGCTCGACCTGGTCCGGCAGTTTCCCGCTGTTCAACTATTCGGGTGCGCTCAACGATGCCAAGCGGTCTTTCAGCAATGCCACCGACTGGAGCAGTTGGCAGCAATACACCCGCACGGTGTTCGCGAACCTGGAGCACGACCTCGGCGACGGCTGGGTGACCAAGCTGCAACTGGACCACAAGCTCAACGGCTACGATGCCCAGCTGGGCGCGATCCAGTTCTACCAGCCGGCAGCGGACGGTACTGCAGACATCAACGCGCAGCGCTACAAAGGCGAGACCACCAGCGATTCGGCCGACCTGTACCTCAGCGGCCCGTTCAACTTCCTCGGCCGCGAACATGACCTGGTGGTCGGCGGCTCGATCAGCACCGCCCATTGGAAGGGCAAGGGCTACTGGGATGAAACCTTCCCCACGGCCAACCTCGTCGACTACTTCAACTGGCACGGCAACCTGGCCAAGCCCGACTGGGGCGTGGCCTCGCAAGTCATCGACGACACCATCCGCCAGACCGGCATGTACGTCACCACCCGCTGGAACCTCACCGATGACCTGAAACTGTTGCTGGGCGGTCGCGTGGTCGACTACACCCTGACCGGCAGCACCGACACCTACCGTGAAACCGGTCGTTTCATTCCCTATGCCGGGGCCATTTATGACCTCACGGAAAACCTGTCAGCCTATGTCAGCTACACCGATGTGTTCATGCCCCAGGAAAGCTACAACCTCGACCGCGACCGCAAGCTGATCGACCCGGACGAAGGCGAGAACTACGAAGTGGGCCTCAAGGGCGAGTTCCTTGACGGTCGCATGAACGCCAGCCTGGCGTACTTCGAAGTCAAGGAAAGCAACCGCTCCCTCCCCGACGACGCTTACAACAACCAGACGCCAACCCCGTCCAACTTTGCCTTCAAGGGCACCGACGCGACGACCAAGGGCTATGAGTTGGAACTGTCCGGCGAAATCGCCCCCGGCTGGCAGTTGCAAGGTGGCTACACTCACAAAGTGGTGCGCGACGATGCCGGCAAAAAAATCTCGACCTTCGAACCCGAAGACCAGGTGAGCATGTACACGATCTACAAGCTCAAGGGCGAGTTGGACAAAGTCAGCGTCGGCGGTGGCCTGCGCTGGCAGAACACGGTGTGGCAGGACATCTACAACAGCCCCAAGGGCACTACCGATGAATTCTCCCAGGAGTCCTATTGGGTGGTGGATTTGATGACGCGCTACCAATTCACCAAAAACCTGTCGACCACGCTGAACCTGAACAACGTGTTCGATAAGCACTACTACACCAACGTGGGTTTCTATAACTCCGCCATCTACGGCGCGCCGCGTCACTTCATGCTGACCACACGCTGGGATTTCTGATGACCTGGCCACACGGCCTATCCCAAGGCAGGCCGCTTTTGACGCCCTGCTTTGCCACTGTTAGTGTCCAGCCTCCCACCACACGGAGTGCTTCACGGTGAAACTGGACATCTACCAAGTCGACGCCTTCAGCCAACATCCTTTCGGCGGCAACCCGGCAGCCGTGTGCCCGCTCACCGAGTGGCTGCCTGACGATCAACTGCAAAGTATCGCCGCCGAAAACAACCTCTCCGAAACCGCCTACTTCGTGCCCCGTGATGGGTTCTACGAGTTGCGCTGGTTTACCCCCGAAGTCGAGGTGGACCTGTGTGGCCATGCCACGCTGGCGGCGGCGTGGGTGCTGATTAATCAGTTGCCCGATGCACCCGAAGTGCTGCGCTTTTCCACCCGCAGCGGCGAGCTGCGGGTGACACGCGATGGCGATGAGTTGGCGATGGATTTCCCGGCCAAGACGCCGCAGCTCTGTGAGCCGCCAGCCGGCATGTTGAGTGCCCTGGGGATCGAGCACGCCGAAGTATTCAGCACCGATGACTACATCGTGCTGGTGGCCAACGAAGCCCAGGTCGCTGCGCTGACGCCGAATTTCGCACGGCTCAAGGGCCTGCCTAAACGCGGGATCGCAGTGACCACCCAAGGCACGCAGTTCGATTTTATTTCGCGCTGGTTCGGGCCGAACGTGGGCGTCAATGAAGACCCGGTCACGGGTTCTGCGCACACCTCGCTCGCGCCGTTCTGGGCTGCACGCCTGGGGAAAACAACACTGACGGCGGAACAAGGCGGTAAACGCAAAGGCCAATTGCGCTGCGCGCTCAAAGGCGACCGAGTGATCATTTCCGGCAAGGCCGTGTTGTACATGCAAGGCACGATCTACCTGTAATCGGCAGCAACCAGGGACAACAGATCATTCTCAAAATGAACGGAGTTCAGCACGTGTTTTCGATTTCCCGCCGTCAGTTGTCGGTTATTGCCGCAGCCCTGGCCCTTGTGGCCTGCCACACCCCGGTCAACGAACAACCACCGGCACCGGAGCTGGGCTCGGGCTATCGCACCGACCTGAGCACGCAGCACGCGCAACGGCATATGGCCGCCGCCGCCAACCCGCTGGCCGCCGAAGCCGGCCGCGCGATGTTGCGCCAAGGCGGTTCGGCGATTGATGCCGCCATCGCCATGCAGGCGGTGTTGACCCTGGTGGAACCGCAATCCTCCGGCATCGGCGGCGGTGCGTTCATCATGCTGTGGGATGGGGAAAAGGTGCGCGCCTATGACGGCCGCGAAACGGCACCGGCCGGGGCGACGCAGCGGTTGTTCCTCAATGCCGACGGCACTCCCATGGCCTTCACCGACGCGCAGATCGGCGGGCGCTCGGTGGGCACGCCCGGTGTGTTGCGGGCCTTGGAAATGGCCCATAAGAAGAGCGGCCACCTGCAATGGGCCAAGCTGTTTGAACCGGCGATCCGCTTGTCTGAGCAAGGCTTCGCGATTTCACCACGCTTGCACAGCCTGATCGCAGCAGACCGCTTTATCGCGCAATCGCCAGAGATGGCCGCCTACTTTCTGAATGCCGATGGCACGCCCAAAGCCGCGGGTACGCTGCTGAAAAACCCGGCGCTGGCCGCCGTGTTCAGGCGCATCGCCACAGAGGGTCCGGACGCGTTGTACCACGGGCCGATTGCCTATGAGATCGCACGCAAAGTACAGGGCAATCGCAACCCGGGCAGCCTGTCCCAGACCGACCTCAAGGCTTACGCGGCCAAGGAGCGTGAACCGCTGTGCACCGATTACAAACGCTGGAAAATCTGTGGCATGCCGCCGCCATCGTCAGGTGGGATTGCGGTCGCGCAGATCCTCGGAACGTTGCAGGCCCTGGAAGCCCGCGATCCGCGTCTGGCTATTGCACCGATGACACCGATCAAGAGCGCCTCGCCTGCCGGGCTTGAGCCAATGCCCGAGGCCGTGCACCTGATCGCCGAAGCCGGCCGCCTGGCCTTCGCCGACCGCGCGCTGTATGTGGCTGATGCGGACTTTACGCCGGTGCCGGTGGCTGGCCTGGTCGCGCCGAACTACCTGGCCCAACGCGCCACGTTGATCAGTGAACGCAGCATGGGCATCGCCAAACCGGGCCAGCCTGCGGGCATTCAAGTGGCTTACGCGCCGGACCGTTCGCCGCTGCGCATCTCCACCTCGCAAGTGGTGGCTGTGGATGACTGGGGCGGCGCCGTGTCGATGACCACCACCGTGGAAGCCGCGTTTGGCGCACATGTAATGGTTCAGGGCTTTTTGCTCAACAACCAGATGACCGACTTCTCGTTCATCCCCGAAGAAAACGGCCAGCCCGTCGCCAACCGCGTACAACCCGGCAAACGCCCGCGTTCGGCCATGGCGCCGACGCTGGTATTCGACCGCAAGAGCGGTGAGCTGCTGGCCACGGTGGGGTCACCGGGCGGCTCACAAATCATCGAATATGTGAGCAAATCCCTGGTGGCCATGCTCGACTGGAACCTCGACCCACAGGCCGCCATCAGCCTGCCCAACTTCGGCAGCCGCAACGGCGCTACCGAGTTGGAAGCCGGTTTGTTCAGCCCTGGCGTGAAGCAGGCGTTGAAGGACAAAGGCCATGCGCTGAGCGAGATCGAGATGACCAGCGGCGTGCAGGCGATTGTTCGCACGCGGGATGCTCAGGGCAAGGTGTCGCTGAGCGGCGGCGCGGATCCTCGGCGTGAAGGCGAAGCCCTGGGGGATTGATGAACACACAGCCTCCCCTGTGGCGAGGCGTGGCAAGTCAGCGGCTGATCTTCAGCCCCTTGCGCCCCGCATGCCGTTCCAGCGCCAGCTCAATCAAGCGGCTTACCAACTCGCTGTAGCTCATGCCCGCCGCCTGCCACAGCTTGGGGTACATGCTGATGCGGGTGAAGCCGGGGAGTGAGTTGATTTCGTTGATCAGCACTTCGCCGTCTGGCGTAAGAAACACGTCGACGCGCGCCAGGCCCGAGCAGCCCAACACCTCAAACGCTTCAATGGCCAATTGGCGGATCCGCTCGCTGGCCTCGGGACTGATCGCCGCCGGCACCACCACCTGGGCCGCCTGGTCGTCGATGTATTTGCTGTCGTAGGAATAGAAACCGCTGCTCACCACAATCTCGCCGCAACCGCTGGCGATGGGGTGTTCATTGCCGAGCACGGCACATTCGATTTCACGGCCTTGCACGGCCGATTCGACCAGCACTTTTTCATCGAAACCCAAGGCCAGCTCAACCGCCGCGTGGTACTCGGCTTCATTCGCCACTTTGCTCACGCCCACTGAAGAACCCTGGTTGGCCGGTTTGACGAACATCGGCAGGCCGAGTTTATTCAGCGCAGTGTCGAAGGAAGTACGCGCAGCGTTGCTGCGGGTCAGGGTAATGAACGGCGTCACCGCAATGCCCGCGTCGCGCAGCAGGCGCTTGCTGATGTCCTTGTCCATGCACACCGCCGAACCGAGCACGTCGGAGCCGACGAAAGGCAGGTCAGCCATGCGCAGCAGGCCTTGCAGGCAGCCGTCTTCGCCAAGGGTGCCGTGGACGATGGGAAAGATCACATCAATGTGTGCCAGCAGGTCGTTGCCAGAGGTTTCCACCACTTGCTGGCTGGCTTTGCCGGGCACCACCGCCAGTTCGCGGTTGGATTGGTTGAGGGCGATGAGCGCCGGGTTTTCCTGGTTGATCAGGAAGTTCGAGGTGTCGTTGAGGTGCCAATGGCCAGCCTTGTCGATGCCGATCAGGACGGGCTCGAAGCGCGAACGGTCCAGCGCGTCGACGATATTGCGCGCCGACTGCAATGACACTTCGTGTTCAGCCGAACGGCCCCCAAAAATAATACCGACCCGCAGCTTGCTCATGACCCGACCTCACAAATAAACGTCAGGCTTCTTACCACGGGCCGTCAGCGATTTGCTACAAGATCTGCGCCGAACAACACGTAGCAACCGCCGGCAAAACGATCGAGCCATTTGCGTGAGCGACTGTAGAGACTGGCCATATGCGCACTGGAAAACACCAGCGCCACGCAGGAATACCAACTGAACGACAGGGTAGCCATGAGGGTCACCAGCATAGGCCGCCCCCACCGCCCGCACAATCGTACAAGACCCCGGCAGACAGGCGATGCAGACTGGGTTAACGTAATTCCCTCTCTTTTTGTGACAAGCCACCATGGGCAAACCGACCCCCACCTTCGACTGGCTGCACCGCGCCCCGCACGCCAGCGGCCTGGACCGTATCGAGGCGTACTTTGCGGGCTTTGCGTTCGATCCCCATCGCCATGACACCTACGCCATCGGGCGTACCTTGTCCGGGGTGCAGAGCTTTCACTATCGCGGCGACATGATCCACAGCCTGCCCGGCACGACCATGGTGCTCCATCCCGATGAGACCCACGACGGCCACGCCGGCAGCGACGAGGGCTTCAAGTACCGGATGATTTACGTGGAGCCGTCGCTGATCCAGCAGATTCTCGGCGGCAAGCCGCTGCCGTTTATCCCCAGTGGTTTATCCACCGACCCCAGGCTGTTCCGCGCCAGCGAAGTACTGCTGCAGAACCTCGATCACCCGATTGATCCACTGCAGGAGCAGGACGCGATGTTCGACCTGGCCCACGCGCTCAGCACTGCCGCCGGGGCCATCATCAGCCGCAAGACCTTCGATTACGTGGCCGCCGAACGCGCCCGGGAATTTATCCACAGCGCCCTGGGCCGCAGCATCACCCTGGATGAAATGGCCGACCACGCCGGCCGTGACCGCTGGGCGTTGTCGCGGGATTTTCGTGTGCTGTTCGGCACCAGCCCCTATCGCTACCTGACCATGCGCCGCCTGGATCTGGTGCGCAGCCTGCTGGCCCAAGGGCGTTCATTGGTCGATGCAGCCTTGACCGCCGGATTCACCGACCAGAGTCACATGACCCGGCAGTTTCGCAGCACCTACGGCATGCCGCCGTCGCGCTGGGTGAAGATGCTGGGGCGCTGAGTCAGCGACTTGAGATCGGCTCTTCAAACGAAAAAACCTACGACACCTCAGCATCAGCCCTACGGGTCAGGTCGATAGCTGGTTTGCGAATTGCCCTACGGCGCTGACCACCTTCTGGGCGCCGTCCTGGATTTCCACGATCACCGTACCTGCCTCCGCCGCCAGAGCCAGGCCTTGCTCGGCTTGCAGGCGGCCGTCGGTCATCAGCGCCACCGCGTCGCGGGCCATGTCCTGGTTCTGACGCACCACGCCGACAATTTCTTCGGTGGCTTTGCTGGTACGTGACGCCAGTTGGCGCACCTCATCAGCCACCACCGCAAAACCGCGGCCCTGCTCGCCGGCACGCGCCGCCTCGATGGCCGCGTTAAGCGCCAGCAAGTTGGTCTGTTCAGCGATGCCACTGATGGTCTTGACGATGGTGCCGATGACTTGGGATTGCGCATTCAGCGCCTCGATACCTTCGCCCGCCTGTTGCATGTGCGTGGCCAGGTCGCGCATCACCTCGACCGCCTGAGTCACCACCGTGGTGCCGCGCTGGGCGCTGCTGTCGGTTTGCAAGGACGTGCTGTACGCGATGTTCGCGGCGTCGGCCACCGTCTGTTCACGGTTGACCTGATCGGTGATCACCGTGGCGAACTTGACCACTTTGTACAGCCGCTCGTTGGCGTCCAGCACCGGGTTGTAGGTGGCTTCCAACCACACCACCTGGCCACGGCTGTCCACACGTTTGAAACGCGATGCGACAAACTCACCGTTGTTCAGTCGCTTCCAGAAGGCCTGGTACTCGTCGCTGTTGTATTCCTGCGGCTCACAGAACATACGGTGATGTTTGCCCTGGATCTGCGCCAGGCTGTACCCCATGCCGGCAAGGAAGCGATAGTTCGCGGTGAGCACATGGCCGCCCAGGTCGAACTCGATCACGGCGGTGGAGCGTACCAACGCGGTGATCAGGTTTTCATGCTCACGCGACGCTTCGATGGTGCGCGTGAGGTCGCTGGAAAAAATCGAGAAATGCTTGATGCGTCCATCGGAACTGCGCACCGGCTGCACGATGGAGCGCAGCCAGGCTTCCTGGCCACTGCCACGCATCAGCCGCACGGTGCCAGCGAAGTGTTCGCCACGGCGCAGGGCATTGTTGAAGCGCTGCTGGAATTCATCCCGGCGCACATGGGCCGGCACCAAGTCTTCAATAGGGCGCCCTACAATGTTGCTCGACTGGTAGGCCAGTTCCTGCAGGAAATTGGCATTCGCCCATTCCACCCGACCATCGGCGTCCAGCGTCAGGCACAACATTTCGCTTTCCAGGCTCTCTTTGACCTGCTGCAAGCTGGACAATTCTTCGCGAAGAGCCGACAGCTCCTGCTTCAAACGGGTGTTGAACATTAGGCACCGATGGTCAATTGGAGAGAGTGATCTGACCTGCATCGGCCCTGAGGGGCTTTTCTGAAGCGAACTTCAGTGCCATACCCGACTGTTTTTTTTGACGCCGTTAACCGCCGTTATTTCGACACACGCCCATGACTTGATACTCCAGTGTATTGAGGGCGCCGCTGGAGTCTTCATAGGTCATGCGCGACGGCACCGGGTTACAGGCACGGATCGGCGGCGTGACACTAACCACCTTGGCAATGTCCAGATCCATGCCATAGCGATACACCTGTACTTGAGGCGCCGGCTTGCCCTGCTTTTCGGCATAGGCGGCCATGGCCTTTTCATTGCGCTCCATCATCAGGGCAAAGGTGCGATCACCGCCGTTTTCGGCCAGCGCCCCCAATGACAACGTTGCGATCAATACACCCAAGCCAACGCGATAAAAGTTCATGGTTGATTCCTCGACTGAAAGTTCAGTGCCGAGACTAACCAGCGCACCCTGTCACGAGGTTCACCAGAACATTACTTATTTGTTAGATGCCGGTGAGTTTCCAGAATTGTAATGTTCAAGCCACCTGATCGTTATCCACGGTTTGCAACTATCAGCCCGGGCCAGATCAATAAGAACGCCCACCTCCATAAGAAGCTGATCACTGCCAATACCGAGGAGCGAAACATGCACATCCGTTATTACAGCCTTCCCCTTTCACTGTGCGCCGCGCTGCCCTTGGCCGCTGTGGCCGTGGAAGACAAGGCCGAAGGGTTTATCGAAGGCAGCAGCATCAATGTGCTCGCACGCAATTTTTACTTCAATCGGGACGACCGCAAGGGCCAGTCCAGCCCAACCGGCAATGGCTATTCCGAGGCCTGGGCCCAGGGGTTGATCGGTAAATTCGAGTCCGGCTTTACCCAAGGCACCGTGGGGTTTGGCCTGGACGCGTTTGCCATGATCGGCGTGAAGCTCGACTCGGGCACCGGTCGCAGCGGCGGCAAAGGCTCATTCGGGGTCATGCCCGTGGACAGCAACAACCATCCCGAAGACAGCTACAGCAAAGTCGGCGGCGCGGCGAAACTGCGCGTGCTGGACACGGTGGTCAAGGCCGGCGACGTGTTCCCGCTCACACCGGTAGTGGCCTACGGCGATTCGCGCGTATTGCCGGAAAGTTTTCGCGGCGTGACCTTGCAGAACACCAGCCTGGACGGCCTGACCTTGCAGGGCGGGCGCCTGGACGGCATGAGCCAACCCACCCAAAGCGGCATGAACAAAGGCTTCGCAACGTTTTACGCAGGCCCCGTCGACTCGCCCTGGATCGCCTATGGCGGCGGCGATTACCAGCTCAACAAACACCTCAGCCTGAGCCTGTACGGCAGCCGCCTCAAGGACGCGTGGAACCAGTATTACGCAGGCAGCGCCGCCAGTTACCCGCTGAGCGACGACGTCTCGTTGTTCGGCGACGTCAACGTCTACAAGGCGGTGGACGAAGGTAAAAAACTGCTCGGTGAATTCGATAACACCATCTGGAGTGCCCGGCTCGGCGCGAAGGTCGGCGCTCACAGCCTCGCCGTGTCCCATCAACGCAACAACGGCGATGACGACTTCGACTACCTGCGCAACTCGGACTCGATCTTCCTCAACAACTCGATCCAGTACAGCGACTTCAACTCGCCCAAGGAACGCTCGTGGATGGTCCGCTATGACCTGGACATGCACGCCTTCGGCATCCCCGGCCTGTCGTTCATGACCCGCTACGCCAAAGGCACCGGCGCCGATTACAACAACGCCAACGCGGTGTACATGCGCCGCGACGGGGCCGGCGACCCGCTTACCAATCAACGCCGCTGGGAGCGGGATATCGAAGCCAAATACGTGGTGCAAAGTGGCAATTTGAAAGATCTATCCCTCAGGCTGCGCCAGGCCACCGTGCGCTCAAGTGCATTCGAATCAGACCTGGAAGAAGTTCGCGTGATTGTCGAGTATCCGTTGGCCGTGCTTTAGGTGGTCCACTTACATTCACTTGCCAATGCCGTACATCTCTTAACAAGTTGAAGTCTGTCAGAACTGTAATATCGGCCTCACCTTCTCGTTAAGTTGCACTTTTTATACTGCACATCGAGCACACTTCATCTCTGCAGCTTTTGTGTAGCTCCTTTGGAACAGAGATGATTTTTTACGCCCCGTTTGGGGCGTTTTTTTTGTGCGCGCATCCAGCGACGAATCGTCGCAGCGGCCTGACCTGCCTTGACCCTAAAGCTACTTCAGGCTTCAGAGTTTTCCTACAGACCCCTCAGCGCTTCTATGAGGCCATCTCCTTTCGTTTCCTTGAAGGTAAATCCCCATGCGTATCCTTGTGGTTGAGGACGAGCAGAAAACCGCCGATTACTTGCAGCAAGGCCTGACCGAAAGCGGTTACGTCGTCGACTGCGCCGCCAGCGGCATCGACGGTCTGCACCTGGCCAGGCAGAACACTTATGAACTGGTGATCCTCGACGTCAACCTGCCCAACACCGATGGCTGGGACGTGCTGGAGCAACTGCGCCGCGAGGGCAACCAGCGCGTGATGATGCTGACCGCGCGCGGACGCCTGGCCGACAAGATCAAGGGCCTGGACATGGGCGCCGACGACTACCTGGTCAAACCCTTCGAATTTCCCGAGTTGCTCGCCCGCGTGCGCACCTTGCTGCGGCGCAGTGAACATATCCCGCTGCCGGACGTGCTGCGCGTCTCGGACTTGGAGTTGGACCCGCGTCGGCATCGTGCCTATCGCGGCAACCGACGCATCGACCTGACCACCAAGGAGTTCGCCCTGTTGCATGTGTTGATGCGCCAGACCGGCGAAGTGATGACGCGCACGCAGATCATTTCCCTGGTGTGGGACATGAACTTCGATTGCGACACCAACGTGGTGGAAGTCTCCATCAGCCGCCTGCGCGGCAAGGTCGATGACCAGAGCGAGGTCAAGCTGATCCACACCATTCGCGGCGTGGGCTATGTGCTGGAAGCGCGCCAATGAAGACCAGCAGCCTGTCGATGCGCCTGGGCCTGACGGTCAGCCTGATGGGCGCAGGGCTGGTGGTGCTGCTCGCGACCCTCGCCTACCTGGCCCTGACCCACGAGCTGGAAAACCTCGCGCGCAAGGGCCTGGAAAACAAAATGGAGCAGTTGGAACACAGCCTGCGCCAGGACCTCAAACCCCACGACATCGCCGCCCGCCCCCATTCGTTGCTGGACCTGGTGATGGGCCACGACAATATTTACCTGACCATCACCGGCACCCAGCCTGACGCGCCGGTGCTGCTCAGCGTCGGGGCCAAACCCCAGCAGCCGTTGTTGCTCGACGCACCCGCCGGCAAAAACCTGGCCTACGTGAATTGGGTAGACGGCCGCGACAATCGCATCCTCACCGCCACCCACGTGATGCCGCTGCGCGGTGGCGACTATGTGCGTGTATTGCTGTCGCTGGACCGCTCCGACGATGAAGCGTTGCTCAGCGCCTACCTGCGCTCCACCGTGATCGCCGTGCCGTTGCTGTTGATCCTGATCGGCATGGGCGCCTGGTGGCTGGTGCAGCGCGGCTTGGCACCGTTGAAGCAGTTCAGCCATGTGGCCGCCCAGGTCACCACTCAGGACCTGACCCATCGCTTGTCCGTGGATAACCTGCCCAAGGAACTGGGCGAGTTGGCCCAGGGTTTCAACGTGATGCTCAATCGCCTGGATGCCGGCGTACAGCAGCTGTCGCAATTCTCCGACGACCTGGCCCACGAACTGCGCGCGCCGTTGACCAACCTGATGGGCAAGGCCCAGGTGACGCTGTCTCGCGAGCGGCCTTCGGCAGACTACAAGGCCGGGCTGGAGTCCTGCACCGAGGAAATGGAACGCCTGTCGCGCATCGTTTCCGACATGCTGTTTCTGGCCCAGGTCAGCCACCCGGCGGCACGCGCCGAGTTTGGGGCAGTATCGCTGGGTGACGAAGCGCAGCGGGTGATTGAACTGTTCGCCCTGAGTGCCGAGGACAAGCAAGTAACCCTGAGCCTGCGCGGCGACGCCTGGGTGACCGGGGATCGCCTGATGATCCAGCGCGCCATCTCCAACCTGCTGTCCAACGCGATTCGGCATACACCGAGCGGCGCCAGTGTGTTGCTGCTGGTGGAAACCTACGACCAGAGCGTCGCGCTGTCGGTGGGCAACCCCGGTCGCGGCATCGAAGCGCACCATTTGCCGCACCTGTTCGAACGCTTCTACCGCGCCGACAGCAGCCGCACCCGCGCCGAAGGCGGCACGGGCCTGGGGCTGGCCATCGTGCAATCGATCATGCATTTGCATCAGGGCCACGCCGACGTCAGCAGCCAGCCCGGCGTTTTTACACGGTTCAGCCTGGTGTTTCCGCTTCCCTGACAGTTGTGGTGAGCCCGCTCACCACAAAAAAAATACACCCTAAGCGCCTTAAGCACCTTGAGCACCTTAAGCCGTGCCCTCTTCCTTGCGATGCGCCCACTGGTACAACGCCGGCAACACCAGCAAGGTCAGCAACGTCGAGGAGATAATCCCGCCGATCACCACGGTTGCCAGCGGCCTTTGCACCTCAGCCCCGGTGCCGGTGGCCAACGCCATGGGGATAAACCCGAGGGACGCTACCAGCGCGGTCATCAACACGGGGCGCAGTCGGGTCAGCGCACCCTCGGTGGTCGCCACCGACAACGAACGCCCTTCCTCGCGCAGGTTGCGGATGAAGGCAATCATCACCAGACCGTTGAGCACCGCCACACCGGACAACGCGATAAAGCCCACTCCCGCCGAGATCGACAGCGGAATATCCCTGAGCCACAAGGCCATGATCCCACCAGTCAACGCGAACGGAATCCCAGTAAACACCAACAGCCCATCCTTGAGGTTGTTGAACATCATGAACAGCAAGCCGAACACCAGCAGCAGCGCCACCGGCACCACGATGCGCAAGCGCTCGGAGGCTTCCTTGAGCTGTTCGAACTGGCCGCCCCAGGACGTCCAGTAGCCCGCCGGTACTTTCACTTGGCCGGTGATCGCCGCTTCGGCCTCTGCCACGAACGAGCCAATATCGCGCCCGCGCACGTTGGCGCTGACGATCACCAGGCGCTTGCCGTTCTCGCGGCTGATCTGGTTCGGGCCGAGCACCAGGTCCAGGCTGGCAACCTGGGACAAGGCAATAAAACCCAATTGCCCGGAGGCCTGCGCCGGCACCGGAATCAGCAACCGTGACAGGCCGTCGATATCGGTGCGCAGCGCGTCGGACAAACGCACGACCATGTCGAAACGGCGGTCGCCTTCATACAACGTACCGGCCTGGCGCCCACCGACGGCCACCGCGAGGGTGTCCTGCACATCGCCGACATTCAGGCCAAAACGCGCCGCCTTGTCGCGGTCGATATTGATGGTCAGCACCGGCAAACCGGCGGTCTGTTCCACCTTCACTTCTGAGGCGCCATCGAGCTTCTGCAAGGTCTCGGCGATTTCCCCGGCGGTCCTGTTCAGCACCGCCATGTCATCGCCAAACACCTTCACCGCCACGTCACTGCGCACCCCGGAAATCAGCTCGTTGAAGCGCAGTTGGATCGGCTGCGACAGCTCATACGCACTGCCCGGCACGATCGCACTGGCGCGCTGGATATCGGCGATCAGCGCCTCGCGGGACTTTTTCGGATCGGGCCATTGGTCCTTCGGCTTGAGCATCACGTAGCTGTCGGAAATATTCGGCGGCATCGGGTCGGAGGCAATTTCTGCGGTGCCGGTGCGGGCAAATACTCGCTCGATTTCCGGCACCTGGGCCATCAACACCTTCTCAAGCTGCTGCTGCATCTGCACCGATTGCGAGAGGCTGGTGCCAGGCACGCGCAGGGCCTGTTGGGCGAAGTCGCCTTCGCTGAGGCTGGGGATGAATTCACTGCCCATGCGGCTGGCCACCACGCCCGAAGCGACGATGCTCAACAGTGCCAGACCGAACACCAGCGCACGTCGCGTCATCACCCAATCCAGCACCGGCGCGTACACCCGGCGTGCGCTGCGCATCACCAGGTTCTCCTCTTCCTTGACCTTGCCGGTAACAAACAGCGCAATCGCCGCCGGTACGAAGGTCACCGACAGAATCATCGCGCCGAGCAAGGCGATCACCACGGTGAAGGCCATGGGGTGGAACATCTTCCCGGCCACACCGGTGAGGGCGAAGATCGGCAGGTAGACGACCATGATGATCAACTGCCCGAAGATCAGCGCACGCCGTGCTTCCTTGGCGGCGGCAAACACTTCGTGCAGGCGCTCGCTGCGAGTCAACAGACGGCCATGGCGCTGTTGCGCATGGGCCAGGCGGCGGATGGCGTTCTCGACGATCACCACCGCGCCGTCGACGATGATGCCGAAATCCAGCGCGCCGAGGCTCATCAGGTTGGCGCTGACTTTGTGGGTGAACATGCCGGTGAAGGTGAACAGCATCGCCAGGGGAATCACCATTGCGGTGATCAACGCCGCGCGGATATTGCCCAGGAACAGAAACAGCACCGCGACCACCAACAGCGCGCCTTCAAAAAGGTTTTTCTTGACGGTGGCGATGGCTTTTTCGACCAGGTTGGTGCGGTCGTAAACGGTGACGGCCACCACGCCCTGGGGCAGCGAACGGTTGATCTCTTCAAGTTTTTTCGCCACGGCCTGGGACACGCTGCGGCTGTTTTCACCGATCAACATGAACACGGTACCCAGTACCACTTCACGGCCGTTTTCCGTAGCGGCGCCGGTGCGCAGCTCGCGACCGATGTCGACCTGGGCCACGTTGCGCACACGAATTGGCGTGCCGTCCGCAGAGGTGATGACGATGTTGGCGATGTCATCGATGGACGCCAATTGCCCCGGTGCGCGGATCAGCAATTGCTCGCCACTGCGCTCGACATAACCGGCGCCGACGTTGGCGTTGTTGCGTTCCAGCGCGGTGACCAGATCGCTCAAGGTCAGGTTGTAGGCCGCCAGGCGCTTGGGATCAGGGGCGATCTGGTATTCCTTGGCAAAGCCGCCAATGGTGTTGATCTCGGCCACGCCCGGCACGTTGCGCAGTTGCGGCTTGATGATCCAGTCCTGAATCACGCGCAAGTCTGTCGGCGTGTAAGGCGTGCCGTCATCCTTGAGCGCACCGTCGTTGGCTTCCACGGTCCACAGGAAAATTTCCCCGAGCCCGGTGGAGATCGGCCCCATCGCCGTTTCGATGCCACTGGGCAATTGCTCGCGGGCCACTTGCAGGCGCTCATTGACCAGTTGCCGGGCAAAGAACAGGTCGGTGCCGTCCTTGAAAATCACCGTGACCTGGGACAACCCGGAGCGCGACAGCGAACGCGTCTGCTGCAAGCCCGGCAACCCGGCCATGGCCGTTTCAATGGGAAAGGTGATGCGTTGTTCGGTTTCCAACGGCGAAAACCCGGCCGCTGCGGAGTTGATCTGCACCTGTACGTTGGTGATGTCGGGCACTGCGTCGATGGGCAATTTCTGATAGCTGGCGATGCCGACACCGGCCATCAACAGCACCGCCAGCAGCACGATGATGCGCTGCTCGATGGCGAATTGGATAAGGCGCTCAAACATGGGGAATCACTCGCAGGATCAATGGGCGTGCTCGGCCGAGCCTTTGCCCAGTTCGGACTTGAGGATGAAGCTGCCGACCGTGGCCACTTGCTCGCCGGCGGCCAGCCCCTGGCGCACTTCGACGTAGCCGTTCTCACTGACGCCCAGCTCAAGGTGGCGGGTGATAAAACCGCCTGGCGTGCGCACGAATACCGAGGGCTTGTCCTCGACCGTCTGGATCGCTTCCTGAGGGATGGTGACCTGGGCCTGGGCGGTGTCCGTGGCCAGTTGCACGGTGACAAACAACCCTGGGCGCCAGGCGTCGTCCGGGTTGGGCACGCTCACGCGCACGGTGGCGGTGCGCGTCTGTTCGCCGAGCAGGCTGCCGACGTAGGCCACGGTGCCGCGCACGTCGGTGCCCAGTTCCGTGGAGCTGACGGTCACCGGTTTGCCGATGCGTACCTTGTTCAAGTCCTTGGGGAATACGCCGAAGGTGACCCACACCTGGGACAGGTCCGAGAGGGTGAAGGCGTTAGTGGTTTCGCTGACGACCTCGCCAACCCCCAGGTGCTTTTCCACCACGACACCGGCGAATGGCGCACGCAGTTCGTAGCGATTGCCGCCGACCAATACGGCACTGCCACTCAGGGCGGTCATCTTCTGGCGGGCATTGTCGAGGGCGATTTCGGCCTCTTGCAGGGCCTGGCGCGCCAGCAGGTAATCCTGCTCGGCGGAGATCTTGTCCTGCCATAACTGGCGTTCGCGCTGGAAGGTGGTGCGCGCCAGTTCGACCCGGCGCTCGCTGGCGGCCAACTCGCTGCGCTGATCGGAAATCTGCTGGCTGGCAATTACCGCCAGCAGCTCGCCCTTCTTCACCGTCTGACCGAGATTGACCTTCACCGACTCAACTACCCCGGCTGCACGCGGGACGATGTGGGAGGTGCGATCTTCGTCAAAACGCACCTCTCCCGGCAGCGTCAGCAAGGTGCTGATGGGCCGGGGTTGGGCCTGGACGAGTTGAATGCCGGCGGCCTCGATTTGCTGCACGGTGAGTTCGAGCGCGCCTTCTTCTTCCTCGGCATTGGCCAGGCTGGACAGCATCAGGCCCAAGGCGACGGCAAGCGCCACGCCGTGTTTTCTATTCATAGGGGACTCCAGGAAAAATCAGAAGCGGGCGAGGTCGCCGTAAATCCGTTCGATGCGCAGCCAGGCGTCGGTGGCCTGGGCCGTGGCCGTGAGGTATTGGGTGCGCGCCGCGATCAGGGTGCGCTGGGCGTCGAGTACGTCGAGGAAGTTGAACTTGCCCATCTCGAAGCCACGGGTGGCGGCATCCACCGCACTTTGAGCGGCGGGCAGGATCTGCTGGTTGAGCGCGCGCACCTCCGTATTAGCGGCTTGCCACAGGTCAAGGGCCTGGCGGGTTTCGGTGCGCAGGCGCAGCTCAGCGGCATTGCGCATGTCACGGGCCTGGTCGGCACGGCGGGTGGCGGCGAGCACGTTGCCCTGGTTGCGGTTGAACAGCGGGAGCGGCATCGACACGCCCACCAGGTTCACGCGCTCGCGCACACTGGCGTCGTATTGGCTGCCGATGGACACATCGAGGTCGGGAATGCGCTGGGTTTTTTCCAGGCTCACACTGGCCTCGCTTTGCTGAATGTGCAGTTCGGCCAGACGCAGCTCAGCGGTCTGCTCAAGGCGTGCCAGCAACTGTGCGGCTGGCGGCAGGGCCGGTGTGGATTGGCTTGGCGTGGCCACAGCGTCAAAGTCGGCGGCGGCGTTACCAGTGCTGGCGGCCAGCCGGCGATACGCGTCAGTGAGGCCGATCTGTGCGCGGTTGAGTTCCAGGCGGATTTGCGACAACTGCACCTGGGCACGGGTGGCTTCCACCGGTGATGTCTTGCCGGCGCTGACGCGGCCGTTGGCGACCACCAGACCGCGTTCAGCCAGGGCCAGTGAACGTTGCGCCAAGTCGAGGCGTTCCTGGGCGCGAAGGGCCGCGTAATAGCTGTCGATCACCTCGGTGCGCAGGGTGTTGCGGCGCTGTTCCAGGGTCAGCGCGGCGGCGTCCTGGGCGCGGCTGGCGACATCGATGCGCGCCCCACGCTTACCGCCCAGCTCCAGGGCTTGGCTGAGTTTGACGGTGGTGGTGCGAGAGTCGCGGCGAGTATCTTCGGCGTCCCAGGACACGACCGGATTGGGGATCAACCCAGCCTGTTGGCGACCGCCCGCAGCGATGTCGATTTCCCATTGCGCGGCGGCCAGGTCCGGGTTGTTGGCGAAGGCGGTTTGCAGGGCGGAATCGAGGGTCAGGGGTTGCGCCAGGGCGGCGTTGGCGGCCGCCCACAGCAGCGTCGCCCCGACCAGTTTTTTAACGGAAATTGCCATAACAAGAGTTCCACGGCCATGAGGTCCAAGCGCAGGCAATGTAGCGCTCGCGACTTATCAGGGCGGTGGAGCAAAGATTACAAAATCGACAGCAAGGGCTCTGGCACTTCCGAGCGGGCCCTCAGGCAGCCAATGTGTGGCGCTTGCCAAACAGCGCCACACTCGTCACGCCCACCGCCCCCATCACCACGCAATACCCCACGCAGATCCACGGGCTGGTAGGCATCAGCGCGATCAGCATCAGCGGCGTGGTGCTCGCCCACAGCGCGTAGGCAATGTTGTAGGTAAAGGAAATCCCCGACACCCGCACCTGGGCCGGAAACAGCCCGACCATCACCGACGGCACCGCGCCCACCACGCCGCAGCTCAAGCCCGCCACGGCGTACGCCGCGCCCAGCCACACGCCGCCATTGATCAGGCTGGCGTACAGCAACGCGATGCCCATGGGCAGCAACAGGCTGTAGACCAGCACCGCGCGCCAGGCGCCGATGCGGTCCACCAGCAGGCCGGCGAGGACGCAGCCGATGTTCAGGAACACGATGCCCAAGGCGCTCAGGGCGAAGGTGTGACTGGGGTTCATGCCGAAGGTTTTTTGCATCATGGTCGGGGTGATGACCACCAGGACCACCACGGCGGAGGTGAGCACGCAGGTGAGGATCATCGCCGGCAACAAGACGGCGCGGTGGTCACGCAGTACGGTACGCAGCGGCAGTTCAGCGGCGGCCTGGCGGCGGGCCTGCATTTCGAGGAACACCGGGGTTTCGCTGAGCCAGCGACGCAGCCATACGCCGATCACGCCGAACACACCGCCGAGCAGAAACGGAAAACGCCAGGCGTAATCCAGGATTTCGGCCGGGGTGAAAACTTGCGCCAGCAGCGTGGCGGTCAAGGCGCCGAGCAGGTAGCCGAAGGTCAGACCGGCCTGCAGAAAGCCCAGCGCGTAGCCACGGTGATTGCGCGGTGCGTGCTCGGCGACGAAGGTCCAGGCGCTCGGCACTTCGCCGCCCACCGCCGCACCTTGCAGCACGCGCAGCGCGAGCAGGATCAGCGGAGCGAAATAACCGATTTGCGCATAGGTCGGCATGATCCCGATCAGCAGGCACGGCAACGCCATCATCAGGATGCTGAGGCTGAACACACGCTTGCGCCCCAGGTGGTCGGCAAAGTGCGCCATCAGGATTCCGCCCAGCGGGCGCGCCAGATAGCCGGTGACGAAGATGCCGAAGCTTTGCAGCAGGCGCAGCCACTCGGGCATTTCCGGGGGGAAAAACAGTTGGCTGAGGGTCAGCGCAAAAAACACGAAAATAATGAAATCGTAGATTTCCAGGGCACCGCCCAGGGCGGCCAGGCCCAGGGTTTTGTAGTCGGAGCGGGAAAAACGCTGCGCCTGTGAAGAAAAGGTGGCAGTCATGTTGAGGCTCGGCAGACAAACAAAATGGCGTGCAGGTTATGAGCTGAGCCGGTTGATGGCAATCGCCGCAGATATATTTGTTTTCCTCATGGATCGATGAAGATAACTGCATTCCCATATCAATGGCCGTGGAGGAACATGCGCGAAAACTGCCGCCCATAATAAATACAAGAGGTACGACCCGTGGCCGATGCTATCGAAGAAAGCCGCTATGCCCGATTTGCCCTGCGTTGCTCCAACTTCGCCGAACGCTGGTTCCCAGACTCCTGGGTGTTCGCCGCGCTCGCGGTGATCATCGTTGCCGTGGCGACCCTGGGCATGGGCGCAGCGCCCACCGAGGCCGCCAAGGCCTTCGGCGATGGGTTCTGGAGCCTGATCCCGTTCACCATGCAAATGGCGTTTGTGGTGATCGGCGGTTACGTCGTCGCCAGTTCGCCGCCGGCGGTCAAGCTGATTGACCGCCTGGCACGCATCCCGAAAAACGGCCGTTCAGCCGTGGCCTGGGTGGCGTTGATTTCCATGGTCGCCTCGCTGCTCAACTGGGGCCTGTCCCTGGTATTCGGCGGCTTGCTGGTACGGGCGCTGGCACGGCGTACGGATTTGCGCATGGACTACCGCGCCGCCGGTGCTGCGGCCTACCTGGGCCTCGGTGCGGTGTGGGCGCTGGGGTTGTCGTCGTCGGCCGCGCAGTTGCAGGCCAACCCGGCCAGCCTGCCGCCGTCGATTCTGGCGATCACCGGGATGATCCCGTTTACCGAGACCATCTTCCTGTGGCAATCCGGCGTGCTGTTACTGGCGCTGATCGTGGTGTCGCTGATCATCGCCTACGCCACCGCGCCCGGCCCGAACAGCGCCCGTGACGCCAAGGCCTGCGGCGTCGACCCGGCCTTCAACCTGCCCAAGCCGCAAGCCCCGACGCGCCCCGGCGAATGGCTGGAACACAGTCCGCTGCTGACCATCCTGCTGGCACTGCTGGCGGCCGGTTGGCTGTTCCACGAGTTCTCGACCAAACCGGCGATCAGCGCCATCTCGGGGCTCAACACTTACAACTTCCTGTTCATCATGGTCGGTGCGCTGTTGCATTGGCGCCCGCGCAGCTTTCTGGATGCGGTGGCGCGGGCGGTGCCGACCACCACTGGCGTGCTGATCCAATTCCCGCTGTACGGCTCGATTGCGGCGCTGATGACGGTGGTGAAAGGGGCTGACGGCCAGACGCTGGCGCACCATATCTCGACCTTCTTCACCTCCATCGCCTCCCACGACACCTACGCGCTGTTGATGGGCGTGTACTCGGCGGTGCTGGGCTTCTTTATCCCGTCGGGCGGCGGCAAGTGGATCATCGAAGCGCCGTACGTGATGCAAGTGGCCAATGACCTGCAATACCACCTGGGCTGGTCGGTGCAGATCTACAACGCGGCTGAAGCGCTGCCCAATCTGATCAACCCTTTCTACATGCTGCCGTTGCTCGGGGTGTTGGGGCTCAAAGCGCGGGATCTGATCGGGTTTTCGTTTGTGCAGTTGCTGGTGCACACGCCACTGGTGCTGTTTTTGTTGTGGGCGTTGGGGACGACGTTGACGTATCTGCCGCCGGTGATGCCATAGGGCACGGCGGTTGCTCTAATGCCTGTCTTCGTTCCGTCACATTGCACTGCTACCGTCCTGCGAAATATCTTGCAACAACTCGCCAGCAAGGACTCCCCGCAATGAGTGACGAGCACGAAGACCGCCCTGCCCCAGGTTCCACATCCAATCCGCCGGTAGACAGCAGCCGGCGGCGCTTCCTGGGAGGCGCGGCTGTGTTGGGGGTGGGGGCGACCTTGAGTGCCTGCGGCCACACCAGTGACGCGCCGGGAAAACCTGCAGCACGGCCACTCACGCCCCAGGAATTGGACAAGGCCTTGCAGGACCAGGTGAAAACCGTGGTGGTGATCTATGCCGAGAACCGCAGCTTCAACAACCTGTTTGCGGATTTCCCAGGTGTTGAGAAACCGCTTTCCGCGCTTTCCGCAACCGACACCCAGCAACGCGACCGCGATGGCAGCTTATTGAGCACGCTGCCACCGGCCTGGGGCGGCGTACTGCAAGTCGGCCCGCAAACCGTCGAAGGGGTGACGTACCCCAGCGAAGTGCAATTCCAGGAAAACCTGCCCAACGCCCCTTTTGACCTCAAGGGGCCGAGTGGCGAGGACCTGCCGCTGAGCCTGGTCACCCGCGATTTGTGGCACGTGTTTTATCAGAACCAGATGCAGATCAACGGCGGCAAGAACGATGGCTTCGTCGCCTGGGCGGATTCCGGCGGGCTGGTGATGGGCCGTTACGCTCAAAGCCGTTATTCCCTGCGCCTGTGGGACGTGGCCAAGGAGTTTGTGCTTTGCGATAACTTCTTCCAGGGTGCGTTCGGCGGTTCGTTCCTTAATCATCAGTACCTGATCAGCGCCACGGCGCCGGTTTATCCGAATGCGGCCGCGTCGGTGGCCAAGGCGCAGATCGCCACGTTGCAAAGCGACGACCCGACCGACACACGCCTCAAACCGCTCGAAAAATCCCCGGCCAGCGCCATGACTGGCCCGCCGCAGTTCGGCCCCAGCGCGCTGACCCCGGACGGTTTCGCCGTGAATACCCTGGCCCCGCCCTATTGGCCGACGTGGATTCGCGACCCGCAGAACCCGGATTACTCCAAACCCGACCTGCCCAACGTGCTGGTGCCGCAGACCCACGAACACATCGGCGACAAGCTGTCGAAAAAGAACGTCGACTGGGCCTGGTATGCCGGGGCCTGGCAGGCGACGTTGGATCAGTTCAAGGATTCGGGGGGCATTCCGAAGATCCCGAACTTCCAGTACCACCATCAGCCGTTCAACTATTTCAAAAAACAGGGGCCCGAGAACCGTGCAGAACGTGACAAGCGCCTGCGCGATGGCGGTTTGGGCGATGAGTCCAGCACCAATAAGTTTTTCGCCGATGCCCAGGCTGGCAAGCTGCCGGCCGTGAGTTTCTACAAACCCCAGGGCAACCTGAACATGCATGCCGGTTACGCCGACGTGGCCTCGGGCGACCGCCATATCGCCCGCGCGTTGAAGGTGCTGCAGGACAGCCCGCAGTGGAAAAACATGGTGGTGATCGTCACCGTCGATGAAAACGGCGGCTGGTGGGACCACGTCGCACCGCCCAAAGGCGACCGCTGGGGCCCTGGCACGCGGGTTCCGGCGCTGGTGGTGTCGCCGTTCGCACGTAAAGGCACGGTGGACCATACGGTGTACGACACCGCGTCGATCCTGCGCTTGATCACCCGGGTCTTCCAACTGGAGACCCTCGACGGCCTCAAGCAGCGCGATGACGCGATGATCGCCCGCGGCCAGAAACCCATGGGCGATTTGAGCAACGCCTTGCAGTTCAACCTGTAGGTTTCTTATCCAATAGCGACACGCCCAGCGATTTAGCACGCGGTTTTCCTGGTCAACCGCTACTGTGAAGAGGTGGGCTTTCACCCCGCGCAGACGGGCTTTCGCTGACAAGGAATCAACTATGTTCAAACCGACCGGGCTTTCCCTCGTCCTGGCCGCACTGATGTGCAGTGCAGTCGTACACGCCGATGTCGACGTACCACTGGGTAGCACGCAACGGGTTACCCAGCTGTTCGCGTTCCCCAACAACTGCAATGTGATCTGCTTTCGTCCCTGGACGCTGGAGCAGACCGCCGAGCACTATCTGAACCAAAGCCTGGTGCGCGACGGTTACAGCCGCGCCAAGGTCAGCGTCAAGAGCCATGACGGCCAAGTCGTGGCAACCTTCAGCGGCGTTCCCGACAGCTATGGCCAACCCCTGACGACGTTGCTCAACACTGCAGACCTGGCTTACCAAGGCGCCAGCAAGCTCAACAGCGACGGCAAGTGGGCCTACAGCTGGTACCTGTTCCTGCCATTGGGCATGGCCCTGGAAAACCGTAAAAGTATTGAGCTGCTGCACTTCCCGCCGGACTATTCATTGACTCAGGCGCAGGATTACCTGGAGTCGAAAACCACGGATCGCTGGGCCGACTTGCTCACCAGCAACGGCGTGCCGGCCACCGAAACCCCGGCTTACCAGACCATCATCGATATCGCCCCCATCGCCGCCCCCTCCAACGCCGGCAAAGACTTGGAAGGCATCTACAGCTACTTCACCGACTACCAAACGCGCATGGTCAAGGAACTGAGCCTGCTGCCCGACGGCTCGCTGCCAATGGTGGCGTTCGGCGCGCCGGTGCGTAACTGGATCAAGCAGCAGTACGGGCAAACCGTGGGCGTACTGGGTTTGGCGCAAATAAACCCGATCGAGGGCAAAGCCGTATCGGTACTGGGCGCCAACCACCCAAGCTATATCTGGTACGCCGCCGACCCCGAGACCTACGACGGCAACGAACAAAAGGCCGACGAGGCGGGCTTGAAAGTAATGGGCCAGGATCTCAGCGCCGCCTGCTGGCAGGCCGGGATGGGCCAGAAACCGGCCAGCGACCCGAATGTGCTGCTCAAGGCCTGCATGAATACCTGGCAGGTGACGCGCAAAGAGCAGACCTGTGAGTTGTTCTACACCTCGGTGCGCAAACTGAGCCCGGAGCAGGCCAACGCCAAGTGCGCCACGTCAGCGATCAAAACTCAGTTGAAACAGCTGAAGAACGCCGCTCCTGCCCCCCTGATCACGGAGCCTGCGTTGTAAAGCGCAGAAAAAAGAACCCGTTTCTACTGTCATATTTGACAGTAGAAATCGGATCCAACTTAAGCGAGTCTTGAGCCGCGCCCATCCGCTGCAAGACTGGCCGTCAGACACCACCCGCAGGTCGATGCAGCCTAACCAAGGAGAGTTATGAAAACTCAAGCCATGGATAAGGCTAGAACTGCTGCAAGTGAATGTTTATACCCGTTCAAGACGCTGCGAATTGAACAGGGCTACCCTTCGTCCGAGCAGTTCAAGGTCGTACGCACCGCAAATGACGCGGGAGGTGGCATCAAGGCGCGCACAGCCTTGGACGGCCGCACGCGCATTGCCATTGTCTCCGGCTACGCAGTGGGCGAACGACGCCTGCACACGCTGCAGTTGTCCCCGCGCATCCACTTGTACGACTGTTGGTTCTGCGGCCTCTTACAGCATTCGTGCAACCCGAATGTGTTCTTCGACACCACGTACCTGGAGCTCTGGACCGTGCAACCCATCGCCGCCGGTGCCTGGCTGACCCTGGACTACGCCAGCACTGAAGATGTGCTGTTCCGGCAGTTCGCTTGCCAATGCGGCGAGCTGAACTGCCGGGGCTGGATCACCGGCAGCCAGGAGCCATTGAATGCCGAAGGCCAGGCCTTCATGGCCCAGTGGCGGATGCGTAAACGGCCTTAGGCTTCGCCCAGTGGACGCAGGCGGTATTGCGGCGGCAGTTGCTCGAAGCCACTGATGGTGGTGTTCAAGCTCTTCCAGCGGCCATCCTTGATGCCGTAGATGCAGCCGTGGATGGACAGGCTCTGCCCACGGTGCCAGGCGTTTTGCACAATGCTGGTGTGGCCGACGTTGGCCACCTGCTGAATCACGTTCAGCTCGCACATGCGGTCCACGCGCTCTTCTTCGGTCGGCAACTGGGACAGCACGTCGCGGTTTTCGTAATACAGGTCGCGAATGGTGCGCAGCCAGCCGTCGATCAGGCCGAACTGGCGATCCTGCATCGACGCCCGCACACCGCCGCAGCCATAGTGACCGGTGACGAGGATGTGTTTGACCTTCAGCACGTCGACTGCGTACTGGATCACCGACAGGCAGTTGAGGTCGGTGTGCAGCACCACGTTGGCCACGTTGCGGTGCACGAACAGATCACCCGGCAGCATGCCGACGATCTCGTTGGCCGGCACACGGGCGTCGGAGCAGCCGATCCACAGGTATTCCGGGGTTTGCTGGCGGGCGAGCTTGGCGAAGAATTCGGGATCTTCCTGTTTGATCGCATCCGCCCAGCGTTCGTTGTTATCAAGCAGGTCTTGTAGTTCGTTCATCAGGGAAAGCCTCAGGAATGATGCGCAGTTTTGTGACTGACAACCCATCGTCCAGGTCACGCGATGCGCAAATTAGCTTGAATCTTTGGCGCGCCGTGCCTGTCCACACACTATAAGCCCCACAGTATGAGGATTGGCCATGACTGAATCACGACGTCCCTACGGCGCTACCCAGCCCGAACCAATTGACGACAACGAAGATCGCATGGGGTCGATGCGCGAGTTGGATTTTGACGAAGAGGAACCGACGGCGGAGATCGGCGATGAGATCCCACGTCGTGAACGCGAGCATCTGATGCCCGCCGAACGGGTGCGTGAAGCCGGTCTGACAGGGGCTTCGACGGATGATCACGAGCCTACCGATGACGATATGAGCCCGGAAACCCTGATCCATGAGGATGGTGCGCGGGATGTCCTGGAGGAAGGTGAGGATAATCCTGCGGACTACGACCTGAGTATCGTGGATGAAAATGCGATTGGCGGCGGGAATGGGTTGGATGAGGCGGAGTTGGCCGATCTCGACCCGGTAGACGGCAACCGCTGAAGAAATGCGGTTCAACAAAATGTGGGAGGGGCTTGCCCCCTCCCACATGGGTTTCAACGTTTAGTCGACGAGGGTGCAGGCCATGACGACCGCATCTTCGCGACCACCGACAGCCGGGTAGTAATCCCGACGACGGCCAATCTCGTTAAAGCCATAGCGCTCGTACAAGCGAAAAGCGCCGGTATTGCTGTCGCGCACTTCCAGGAAACATTCCCGCGCCTTGGCCTCATAGGCCCGAGACATCAAGTGTTCGAGCAAGCTCAAGCCCAAACCACGGCCCTGGTTTTCCGGCTTGACGGTGATGTTGAGCAAATGCGCCTCATCGAGGATGATCTGCACGACGCCATGACCCACCTGCTGCTCACCTTCAAACATCAGCCAGATCTGGTACTTGCCCAGCCCGTCCATAAAGATGCCGCGGGTCCAGGGATGGCTGAACGCCGCGTATTCGATTTTCAGCACGGCGTCGAGGTCAGCCTCGGTCATCGGGCGGAAGGATAAAGCCTCACTCATCGGTTGTTTTCCAGCGCGCCATCAGCCGGCGCATGGCTTGCCAGACATCAGCCTTACGCTGTGGCTCTTCCATTAATAATTCGAGGCCCGGCAGGGCCCATACCGAACCCAGGCCTTCGACCTGCAGTTCGCGGTACCAGGACTCGGCATTGGCCTCACCGGCAAACCGCACGGCGGGCAGGCCGATCAGCCACAGGCACACACAGGGTTCGTCTTCCAGGCGCGCCGAGACAAAGCTCTGCACAAAATCCCGCGCCGCTTCCGGGCCCTGGTCCATGGTGCCGCGCACCAACAGCGGCCAGCGCACCGGATCACCGACGATTTGCGGGCTGTCGGGCAAACCGGCGGCGCGCAGCATGTCTTTGAGCAACATATAAGCGGGATCGCGGGTCTGGAAACGCTCGCCGGTGGGCAATTCCACCAGTAGCAGGCAGCGCCCGGCGCGCAGCAATTGCAGGGCAAAGCGTGGCGGCGGCACTGCCGGGGTCTTGACCACCGGGGCCTCCGCCTCGGCGACCACGGGCTTGGCTATCGGCGACGGGCGTGGCACTTCGATCTTGGTGCGCTCGACCGCCGGGCGCGCCTGCGGCTGCGGCTTGACCACCGCCACCGGTGCGGCGGCCTCCTCGCCCGAGGTCTGGAGCGCCTCATCGGGCTCAAGCGCCTGTAGCAGCTCGGGCCGCGACGGCGCGGCAAACGGCAGTTCGGTGCGGGGCAGCCAGTTGACCACCTGCATGGCGGTCAAGTAAGCGCGACGTCGGGACTCGATAAGCACAGCTCGGCCACTTGTGGATAAGTAAAGAGCGGGGATTCTACCGCTGTTCGGGAACAATCGCCCACTGCGCACTGACCGGCTGTGGATAAATCCCCCGCTTGATGCAGTACAATCGCGACTTTTAATCGCCAACCAGCCGGCCATTCCCATGATCGAACCCAAGCGCGTCCTGCGCGCCCTCGCCGAACACTGGGCCTTACTTGAGCCACTGTGCGAACACTTCGACCAAGGCACCCTGAGCCTGAGCGAGCTGCGCGCACAACTGGCCGCCCAACAACTGGACAGCACGCCCCAGGACATCACCAGCCTGCTGGACGTGTGGATTCGCCTGGATATCCTGGTGCCTGTCGCCAAGAGCCCGAACCGTTTCGAGCTCAACGCGCAGATCCACGATTTCCTGGCTTATCTTCGCAAGGAGCACCGGCTTGGCCTGTGCCTGGAAATCGAAGCCTACCTGCGCCACCTTGAGCGCCTGGCCGGTTATATCCAGGACGCCTTCGACATCCGTGACGGCCACGACCTGGCCCGCCAGCTGCGCCTGCTGGATATGCGCGTGCGGGATGTGCTGAAAAAACTCGCCAACGACGAACAAGCCCTCGCGGCCGTGGCAGACCGTGCCAAGACCAGCGACCGGCAGATCCCGTTGCGCCAGCGTTACGCCGAAGTGCTGGCGACCTGGGACGAATACGTCGAACCCATGATCCAACTGGTGAACGCCGACGGCGCCTTCGAGCAAGGCGTGCGCAAGGTCGAGAATGTGCTGCTGCGCATGCTCACCGAGCAACAGCGTCTTGGCCACCTGGTGGACGACGACATGCTGCTGCGCACCCACGCGCGCATCCTCGAAATGCAGACCAGCGCCCAGTTGACCTTGCGTCATGCCCGCGAGCTGCTGTTGCCGCTGCGTGAAGAAGCGCGCCGGCACAACGCCGTGACCCGTGGCGCGGCACTGGCGCTGTCGGCCATCCGCCGCAAAGGCCTGGATGCGGTACCCCAGGCCGCCATGCCCATGTTCACCCGGCCGCAAAGTACCTTCCTTGGTAGCGCGAGTCAGGTGGAAGCCTATGTATATGCCCTGGCGAATTTCGAGCCGAAACCGGCACGGTTCCCCAAGGCGCACAAATCCCACAAGGGCGAAGCCCAGCGTGCGCCACGTACGGTCAAGGAAATGCTGGAGCGTTGCGAAGACGCCCTGCCGATGCCGGACCTGATGAGCTGGCTGCTGGAGCAGGAACCGGACGGCGCCACCGACGAATTACTGTACTGGTTCTCGCGACTGTCCCGTGAGAAGCGCTTCAAGCGCGAACGCCTGGAACGTCGCGATTACCACACACACGAGCACCAGGTCAGCCTGCGCTCATTCGCCCTGCTCCCGGCCGGCACCGACGCCGCCGAGCATCCTGCGAGTACACCTTATGCATCTTGATCTATCCGAACTGTCCCAGCTGGCGCCGATCTTTCGCGAGCTGTTCAAGGGTTACCACGTCAGCCGCCGCGACCCGGAGCTGTACGCACAACTGTCGAACTTCCAGGACCAGTACCGCACGCTGTTCAAGGCCCTGGGCTTTGAGCTGGTATGCGACACCCGTGGTTTTTATTACTTCGTGCCGGACTCCGCCATCGCCAGCGCGCAGGTGAACAAGACCGCCCAGCGCCTGGCGCTGTTCACCTTCATCATCGTCGAACACCTGGCCGATCAGGGCCGCGACCCGATCGCCGTGCTCGACGGTGGCAGCCTGGGCCGCGACGAGCTGCCGTCCCTGCTGGAAAAATACCGCGACCTGTTTATCCAGGCCGAAGTGCAGACCCAGGAAGAACTCGAAGAAAAAATCATGCGCCGTATGACCCAGCTGGGTTTTGCCAGCGAGGACAACGGCATTTACCGCTTCCTGCCGCCGATGCACCGCTTCCTCGACGTTTGCCTGTCGGTGCAGCAGGACCGCGACCTGGCGGCCAGCGTGCACAGCGTGTTGCCACTGCCGGTGCCGGTGATCATCGACGAAGACAGCGATGAAAAACTGCTGAAGACCGATGACCCGCTGGACCTCAGCGACTTCGCGGACGAAAGCGAAGAAGACGCCCTGGCCCGCGCCATTGCCGAAGAACAGGAGACCGACGCATGAGCAAGGAACGCTACGGCATCCGCCGCTTCGCCCTATTGAACACTGCCGGCTACAGCTTGGGGTTGTTCCCGCTGGAAGAACCGCTGTCGGTGTATGGCGCAAACAACCTGGGTAAATCCGCGTCGATCAACGCCTTGCAGTTCCCGATCCTGGCACGCATGTCGGACATGAGTTTCGGCAAGTACACCCTGGAACAATCGCGGCGCTTCTACTTTGCTACCGACACCAGCTACATCCTGGTGGAAGTCTCCCTGCCCCACGGCCCGCACGTGATCGGCGTGGTCGGGCGCGGGCCGGGCGGTGGTTTCGGTCACCAGTTCTTCGCCTATGCGGGCAAGCTGGACCTGGCGCACTACCAAAAGAACGACACGTGCCTGCGTCAGAAAGAGCTGTTCACCAACCTTGAGCGCGAAGGCCTCAAAGCCTACGAACTCAAGCCGGATGAACTGCGGCGTTTGCTGGTGGGCGGCCACACCTCGATCCCGCTGGACCTGACGCTGATCCCGCTGCGCTCCACCAGCGAGCAGAGCCTGAAGACCTTCCGTGCGTTGTTTATCAACCTGCTGCACATGCGCGAAATCACCGCAGCCAAGCTCAAGCAATTGTTCCTCGATGCCTTCGAACACAGCCTGCGTTCCGGTAGCGTGGATTACATCGCAGCGTGCGAAGAAGCCTTTCGCGATGTGCGACGCATGGAGCAGGACTACAACTCGCTGGTCGCCGCGGGTCCGCTGGTCGAAGCGTTGGCCAATGGCGTTCGCCAGCGCGACAGCTTGCGCGGCAAACTGCATCGCCTGTCGCCGCTGCTGGACTCGCTGCTGGGCACCTGGTCCGATTACGCCAGTGCACGCAAGGAAGAGCTGACCATCCAGGCCGAGCACTACCGCAACGAGCAAGACGCGCTGCAGAACGATCAGCGCGGTGGCACCCAGGAGCTGATGCGCCTGGAGCGTGAGATCAGCGGCATCCAGCGCTGGTTAGGCGAGCTGTCGGTGCTCAAGCATCGCTTTGCCCTGGTGGATGACGTGAAGGTGCTGGAACAGCAACTGCTGGCGGCCAAGGATGCCCACGATGAGCTGGCGGGCGCTTTGGCGCAGTCACGTCAGTTCAGCGCCGAAGACTTGGACGAGCGTCTGCGCGACTTGGAAAAACGCTTGAAGTCGGTCAGACAGCAGCTTGATCACGCCGACAACAACAGCTACGCCAAACTGCGGGAAGAATTCTCACAGCAGGATGTCGAGCGTCTGATGCGTCTGTTCAACAGCTCGTTGTTCAGCCTGCCGTTGGGTGAGCATGGCATCACGCTGGACGAGGACGGCCAGTGGGTCAAATCCCTGGAGCAGATCCTCGATGGCTTCAAGGGCGAGCGCTTTGAAGTGCCGGGGCTGTCCATCGACATCTCCCACATCGAGCCGCCGGCGTTGCAGGCCCTGGCAGATCGCGCCGCATTGCGCGACCAGAAGGAACGCCTGGAAAAAGAGCTCAAGCAACTCAAGACGCAGCAGGCTGTAGCGTCCGACCGCGCCGCGAGCAAGACCCAGACCGAGGCGCTGTACCAGCAGGTGCTTGACGCGCAAAAGGCCCTGGAAGACTTCCGCCGTGCGCAAACCCTGAGCGCCGAAGAAGGCGAGAAGCTGGAAAACCTGGCGCAGATGGAAGCTGCCCAGGACGAGTTGAAGCGCTCCAGCGATGCGTTTACCGAACGTGTCCAACAACTGTCGGCGAAGCTGCAACTGGTCGGCCGGCAGATTGGCGACATGGAAGCCAAGCAACGTACGCTGGACGACGCCTTGCGCCGTCGTCAGTTGCTGCCAGCGGATTTGCCGTTCGGCACGCCGTTCATGGACCCGGTCGACGACTCCATGGACAACCTGCTGCCGTTGCTCAATGACTATCAGGACAGCTGGCAAGGTCTGCTGCGCGCCGACGGCCAGATCGAGGCGCTGTATGCGCAGGTGCGCCTCAAGGGTGTGGCCAAGTTCGACAGCGAGGATGATGTTGAGCGCCGCCTGCAACTGCTGATCAATGCCTACGCCCACCGCACTGATGAAGCGCTGACGCTGGGCAAGGCGCGCCGCGCGGCGGTGACCGATATCGCTCGGACCCTGCGCAATATCCGCAGCGACTACGACAGCCTTGAGCACCAGTTGGCGTTGTTCAACCGCGAGATCAACAAGCGTCAGGTGTCCAACCTGCAGAGCTTCCGCATCGTGCTGGCGCCGAACAAAGAAGCTCTCAAGCATATCGACCAGATCATCCACAGTGCGGGTCAGTACGAGGAAGGCGAAACGCTGTCGGTGTTCGACCTCAGCCAGAGCGCCGAGCAAGACAACAAGAACGAAGAGGCCAAGGAGTATCTGGCGCGTCTGGTGGCGGCCAACCACAACCAGTTGGGCCTCAAGGACTTGTTCGAGCTGGCGTTTGAGATCACCAAGGTAAATGGTCAGCCGGTCATTCACACCGACATTGATGGTGCGGCGTCCAACGGCACCACCATGACCATCAAGGCGCTGACCAACATGTACTTGTTGCTGCACCTGATGGACCGCGATCAGGCTGGGCGTGTGCGCTTGCCGTACTACCTGGATGAAGCGGCGGACATCGACGAGAAGAACCAGGCCGCGTTGCTGGAAACCAGCCTGCAACTGGGCTTCGTGCCGATTCTGGCGAGTGTGAAGCCGCAAGTGTCTGCCCAGGTGGCGATTGACCTGGAAGGTGGCAGCGGCCCGAACGGGATCTACATCGATGAGGCGGATTGGAAGTACATCCGTCGTCACGATGTGGTGAAGGCGACGGTGAATGTGCAGGCGGATGAACCGGAGTTGGATGAGGTCTGATTTTTTGGGCTGAAATGCAAAGGCCCCTGGGTTCTCCCCAGGGGCCTTTTTTGTGTCTGGGGCGGCCTCACGGGGGCAAGCCCCCGATAGCCGCGCCTGGGTCTACTTGCCGAGCGGAATTTTAGGCGCCCAGGTCAGCCATTCATCTTCAAACTTATCAAACAACGGGAAGGTCTGCTGTGGCCGCGCAGCGTTACCCATCCGCTCGCCGTCTGGCGTGGCGAAGGCGATGCCGCCGGCAACCAGCGTCTCCAAGGACTCAGTCCGTACGGTGGCGCCTTTGAAGAGGCCGAAGTCGAGACCGAAGCCACTGGTATTCCAGAAACGACTGCCACCGCGCACCAGCGATGCGTACTTGGGTTCGATGAGGATGTGGATCAGCACGCGGTCAGCGGTTTGGCCCAACTCGTAGCCCGTAACTTTGCCCACAGTAACCTCACGGTAAGTCACAGGCACACCTTCCTTCAACGAGCCACGGCGTGCGGCGCTGAGCGTTAGGCTCAGACCTTCCTCTTGGTGTACCACCTCAGGCGGCTGGTTCATGGCGACGAAGCTCTTTTGCGGACCCGAGCTTTTTACTGCGGGTTGCACTTCGATGTATTGGCCGGTGACCAGGGTTTCCAGGTTGGAGGTTTTCATCAGGCCGAGCTCCGGCTTGACCACCCAGAACTGGCTACCGGCACGTGCGATCCGGTCCGCCACCTGGGTGATGCGGGCACTGAGCAGCACCGACTGCATATCGGAACTCAGGTCGACACTCTCGATCTTGCCGACATCCAGGCCTTTGAAACGTACCGCAGTGCCTGGGCGCAGGCCATCGGCGCGGTCAACCTTGATGGTCACCAGAGTGCCGTGCTGGTTGGCGGCTTCACGGTCGGCGAACAAGCGGAAACGCGGAATGCGCTTTTTCAGGGGTACGTTCGGCTGTGGAGTTTCGAAGGCGATGCCGCCGGCCATCAGGCTGGCGAGGGATTCACTCTTCACCTGGATGCCGCCGGTGAGGCCACCGGTCAGGGTAACGCCACTGGCATTCCAGAACCGCGTGGAACCGTTGACCAGGTTTTCGTATTCCTTCTCGATGTGAACGCCAATCACCAGTTGCTTGTTCTTGCGCGAGAACTGGTAGCTCTGTACGGAACCGACCCTGACCTGCTTGTAAAGGATCGGGCTGCCGACATCCAGGGAGCCAAGGTTATCGGTGAATAGCACCATGTGCAGGCCCGGAGAGCGCAGGTCCAGCGGTGGTGCTTTGGCGCGGGCGACGTATTCACGCTGAGGAGCGCTGCCCTTATCGCCGGGACGGACGGCGATGTAGTTACCTTTTACCAAAGCTTCCAGACCGGTGATGCCTGCCAGGGAAATGGACGGTTTGACTACCCAGAATTGGGTGTCCTGCACCAGGTAGTCTTCGGCCAGTGGGTCGAGGGTCAACTCGGCGTTAGCGCTGGACAGATCGGGGTCGATCTTCAGGGTTTTAAGGCTGCCGACCTGGATGCCTTTGTACATCACCGGGGTACGCCCAGCTTGCAGGCCTTCGAAGTCAGTGAGCTTGACCTTCACCCTGATGCCAGCCGCGGCGGCGTCGAAGTCTTCGTATAACCGGAACGGTAGGCTTGGGTCGGTGGGTGGGCTGTCTTTTCGATTTTCCGGAGTGGCGAACGCTATACCGCCGGCGACGATGCTGGAGAGCGACTCGCTGCGCACTTTCACACCGGAAAGGTTGGCGTCGATGCTGATGCCGCTGGCATTCCAGAAACGCGTGTGTTTGCGCACCAGGTTAGCGTAAGTCGGTTCGATGTAGACCTTGATCTCGACGGTGCTCTGATCCTCGGACAGCAGGTAGCTTTTGACCTGACCGACCTGGATCTGCTTGTAGAAGACAGGGCTGCCACGGTTCAGCGAGCCTAGACGATCAGCCTTGATGGTCAGATGCAGGCCGGGCTTGGCGTCGGATAATGGCGGCTCTTCAGAGAGCGCCTTGAATTTACGTGTGGGTTCGCCATCGCCAGGGCTGGCAGCGATGTAGTTACCTGAGACCAGGGTTTCCAAGCCAGTGATACCGGCGAGGCTGACGCTGGGTTTGACCAGCCAGAAGCGCGTGTTGGTCTTGAGGTATTGATCGACGTCCTTGTTCATCTCGATGGTCGCAATCACCCCGCGATTATTGCCCTCGTCATCCAAGGCCAAGGCTTTGACCTTACCCACTGGCATGCCTTTGTAGACAACTTCAGTCTTGTTGACCTGGATGCCTTCGCCGCTTTCAAAGCGCACTTGGATCTCAATGCCCTGCTGGGAATAGGCACGCCATCCCAACCAGCCGCCGATGATCAGGGCAATCAGGGGTAACACCCAAATGGCCGACCAGTTGGAAGCTGGACGGGTTTTAGCTTTAGGCAAATCACTCATGGTCGTCGTCCGACTCCGTGTTATCCCAAATCAGTCGGGGATCAAAAGTTACAGCGGCAAGCATCGTCAAGATCACCACACTGGCGAACGCCGCAGCACCGAGGTTGGCCTCGACGCTGGCAAGCCGTCCAAAGTTTACGACCGCCACAAGGATGGCGATCACGAAGATATCCAACATGGACCAGCGCCCAATGAATTCGATAAAGCGGTACATCACAATGCGTTGCTGTGCAGAAAGCGGCTGGTGACGCTGCACCGAGAACAGTAGCAGGCCAATGCCAACCAGCTTGAACGTGGGCACCAGGATACTGGCGATAAATACCACGGCTGCGATGGGAAACATACCGTGCTGCACCAGTTGAATCACACCCGCCATGATGGTGCTGGGGTCACCCTGACCCAATGAGTTGATCGTCATGATCGGCAACAGGTTCGCGGGGATGTATAAAATCGCGGCAGTGATCAGCAAAGACCACGTGCGCGCGAGGCTGTTGGGGCGACGGGCATGGATCAGCGCACCGCAACGGGAGCAGATTTGCTCATCGGTATCTGCTTCCTGCTTGTTCAACTCGTGGCATTCGGTACAAATCAGAATGCCCGCATCAATCGCCCGCATGATCATCCTCTCCCGACAGTGCTTGCCAGATCTGGTGCGGCGACATCACCACCTCAAGCAGAACCTGAACCATTAATAGACTGACGAAGCAGACCAAACCGAGGCCAATCGTGATGGCGGCCATGTCGGCAAGTTTCACAATTGCCACCAGCACGCCCATCAAGTAGACCTCCAACATTCCCCAATCTTTCATGTGGTGGTAGATGCGGTACAACAATAAGCCGTAACTGCGGCCGACTTTCCAACGAATACTGAGCAACACCGCCAATTGGCAGAGCAATTTGAGCAAGGGAATGCCCATGCTGCATAGAAACACCACGGCAGCAACGCCTTGCATACCAGTATCAAATAGGCCGACTACGCCACTCCACACGGTGTCCTCAGAGGACTGCCCGAGTAGATTGAGCTGCATGATGGGGAGAAAGTTTGCGGGGATGTACAGCAACAGCGCGGCGAGTACCAGGGCAAGACTACGCTCAACGACATTGTGGCGGTGAGCGTACAGCTCGTAACCGCAACGCGGGCATTGGGCTTTTTCGCCGAGGGCGAGCACGGGTTTGCGCATCAGTAAGTCGCACTCATGGCATGCCACCAGGTCGTCCAGTGGTAAATCCGACACCTCAAGGGCATCAACCGGATCGGGCATAAATAGGGCTCTGGCTCTAAAAAAGGTTAGGTACCTATTCTAGTGGTCTGGTTCAGAAATAACTGTGCAAATTTGTCGTGGGTCTAACCGCGCTTTCCGAGCGCCCAAAACAAAACCCCATCTGCTTTCGCAAATGGGGTTCTGGAATTTAATCTTGACGATGACCTACTCTCACATGGGGAAACCCCACACTACCATCGGCGATGCATCGTTTCACTAC
>NZ_LJRZ01000318.1:0-312 GCF_002742485.1 Pseudomonas sp. 2822-17 | reverse complement strand
AATAATCACAGTTCTTGTCACTATTACATCATACAGTTGATTAACCTATTTATATACTACCTTAAATCGCTCACACACAACTGGTATTTTATTATGAAACGCATGATCAATCGCATCTAATTCCTTCTTAAAAAAAGCTTCGTGAACATCACGCCAATACATCAATGAGCGGTCACCCTCACCCTCCAAATAGGCATGTTCTGCTGTGACTTCATCGAAAGGAACAACTTCAACAGTGGTAGTCTCTACTATAGCAACTGCCCTTCCCTCCCCATCGAGTATTATATTTAGAAGGCCTGCATATGGTAGTTC
>NZ_LJRZ01000317.1:0-269 GCF_002742485.1 Pseudomonas sp. 2822-17 | reverse complement strand
GTCTATTGATTCTGATTTTCATGAAAAACATGATATCCATATCCATGTTCCAGAAGGTGCTGTTCCTAAAGATGGACCAAGTGCAGGTATCACGATGGCAACAGCATTGATATCAGCCTTGACTGGTAAGGCAGTAAGAAGAGAAGTGGGAATGACTGGCGAGATTACTTTACGTGGTCGTGTATTACCAATTGGTGGTTTAAAAGAAAAGTCAATGAGTGCTCATCGAGCAGGTATAACCCATATCATTATGCCAAAGGATAACGAAA
>NZ_LJRZ01000316.1:0-390 GCF_002742485.1 Pseudomonas sp. 2822-17 | reverse complement strand
ACAGTGAGCGCACCTTCTAGGGATTTTTCCAGTCGGTTACTATGCTTTAATTCAGCCCCCATCATTCTCCCACAGTCAATTAAAATCGTAATGTATTTCCCGTGCTCCGGTTCATATTCATTAGTCATGACCTCTTGAAGCTTAGCAGTTTGACGCCAGTTAATTTTCCTTGGGTCATCTCCTACGACATAATTACGTATTTTTGCAAACTCTCCGCTACCACTCAATTGCTTTCGTATTTTGTCACCCTCATACAATAAAAATTGTTGGGCATTTTCTAAATAATCCTTTACAGAGCTTAAGTTTGGAATTACTTTGACCGTATCATTTAATTGAAATGCCTTCTGTTTTTCCCACAGTCCTAAATTACTTGTATACCGTAAATAAAGC
>NZ_LJRZ01000315.1:0-238 GCF_002742485.1 Pseudomonas sp. 2822-17 | reverse complement strand
CAATTTATCTGTGTCGCTAACCAATTGATACCCTTTATTTGAAACAGCAGTTATTTCGTAACCATCTTTCCTGAGAGCCTGAATATATTTCCATACCATTGTACGACTACATGAAAGTTCAGTACTTATTTTTTCACCTGATAAATGTTGATGATTATTTTCTCGTAAAAGCTGTAGCACTTTCCCTTTCATTTTTTTCACCTCTTAGAACTATTTCTTTTCAAAAACGTATAGATAC
>NZ_LJRZ01000314.1:0-354 GCF_002742485.1 Pseudomonas sp. 2822-17 | reverse complement strand
GTTAAATTAGTATGTTCCTGTTGAATAGTTCTATATGTCTAAATATAAAACTCCCACATGTATCTGACATGTGGGAGTTTTAAAACTTTCTTCGTTCATGGTCAAAAAGAGTTCTTCGCAAATGTTTCTACTTCTTGTAGCATCATTCGGCGCTCAAGATCACTACACTGTATAACATCTCCAAAATGAAGGTTTCCTTTATTTTCAAGTCGGCAGAACTGAAAAATGGTTTTATCCACTAGGTCTAAAAAGTTTAATTCAATATCTTCATTAATGAATTGTTCTTTAGGCGTTCCTGTTGTATAAATCATTGCAGCCTTTTTTCCCGTCAATAAGGGTATTGGGTCTTCTCCA
>NZ_LJRZ01000313.1:0-323 GCF_002742485.1 Pseudomonas sp. 2822-17 | reverse complement strand
CCTTAGATTTATTTGTGACTTTTTCTCCTTCACGAGCTTGTCGAATTGGTTCCAAGCCTTTTTCTATTCGAGCTTTATACTCAGGATCATCTTCAAGCTCCAACCCTTTTTTACGGATCAAAAATGCAGTAACCATAATACCAATAAAGGTCGCCGGAATTGTTATCCCAATAATTTGTAAGAAAGTAATTCCAAAAGGATCTAGCATTGCCAGAAGGGCAACTGTTGCTGCTGAAATGGGACTTGCTGTAATAGCCTGTTGTGAAGCAATAACAGCAATAGATAAAGGACGTTCAGGACGCACCTTTGATTCCTGCGCAACC
>NZ_LJRZ01000019.1:0-229 GCF_002742485.1 Pseudomonas sp. 2822-17 | reverse complement strand
GTCATAGTCTTTTAGCTTTTCCTTCGCTTGTTGAAAATCATCTATTGAATAAGCTACTTCAACTGGTGCATTAAGAATTTCACCATATGTTTTTAATTGGTTGATTGCAGCAATTCTAAAAGTATCTGTAGTAATAAATGCTATACTTTTCTTATCTACTAGGGCAGCTTTTGCAGCGATTTTCGCAATAGTAGTCGTTTTACCTACTCCAGTAGGTCCAACAAGATTT
>NZ_LJRZ01000312.1:0-314 GCF_002742485.1 Pseudomonas sp. 2822-17 | reverse complement strand
ACGTCAATTGGTAAAGTCGTTAATTTGTCTGTGATTCGTTTGATGTTATCAATCCCAAGACCCGTATCTATTAATACAGCCTTGTTATTGCCGATCAACAAAAATGAATGAACCTTCTCCCAATGGCCATACTCACTAATCGCATATGTATCATTATAAATCTTCTGCACTGTAAACCATTTATCCTCAAACATTGAGCGCCTCCTTCATTTGCTAGTAATCTGATTATATCATGTGAAGAGGTTTGTGAACGGAGGGACGGTTCTGGTGTTTCTGAATTGTTGTTAGAGTGAATTCGAGGTACTATGTGGGAT
>NZ_LJRZ01000311.1:0-230 GCF_002742485.1 Pseudomonas sp. 2822-17 | reverse complement strand
GAGTCTTATCACGAACTAAATACATTACTACAGGACCTTGATGAACAATATAACATACCTGGAAATCGTATTTTCTATATGGCAGTAGCTCCTGAGTTTTTCGGTACTATAGCTTCGAACTTACAATCAGAGGGCCTAAAGGATACCAACGGCTTTACACGACTTGTTATTGAAAAACCGTTTGGCCACAATTTAGAATCTGCACGTGACTTAAATGAGCAGATTAATAA
>NZ_LJRZ01000310.1:0-236 GCF_002742485.1 Pseudomonas sp. 2822-17 | reverse complement strand
TCTCTACACTTTTTACTAGTTGTTCTGTTGAAGATAACCGCTTAATGAAGTGGCTATCAATTCCAACTTCTTTTAATTTTGAAAAAATAATAGAACTAATTTCGTTATTTAATACGCCTTTGCCATCAAGGACATCCTTTTTTTCTCCGTTAAATGCAGTTGCATCATCCTTATATTCTACCCACAGTACTCCTTGCTCTTCTGTAGCGTAAATGCGCTTGGCTTTTCCTTCGTAG
>NZ_LJRZ01000309.1:0-280 GCF_002742485.1 Pseudomonas sp. 2822-17 | reverse complement strand
CTGTTGTTACTAGCCCCTTTTCTTATTTTTCTATCTAGTAAATGGTCTAAATCTATTAACTTGTTCATAGATATATTCAAGAGACATGCAGAGGGAGGATGAATGCCCTATGGGTAGAAGGCCGAAAAGACGCAGAAAAATAAATATAAACAGACGAGGTACAAGCCTTCCGAAAAGAGGTTCAGGTCTATCAATGAAGGGGACAAGTATTCAGAAGTCTTTATTCTCTTTAATCATGGGTATTGTTTCATTGTTCTTTTTTATTTCCATACTCACAGCG
>NZ_LJRZ01000308.1:0-250 GCF_002742485.1 Pseudomonas sp. 2822-17 | reverse complement strand
TTACCTACTTCGTTACCAGGTAATGTTGTTCAAGCGAAAAAAAGTTTAGTTGCGCCACACTGGATAATTCCTTATATTACAAGGTTTCGAATTCATCAAGTTCCGTGATTTTACCTTATATGTGAGTTGGTCGAGTGCAATGTTACCAACTAACAAAGTTTCTATATTCGTATCATCTAACTATTTTTTTTAATAGAAAGTCTCATTCGAACATACTAGGATTCCTTTATAATTAAATCATTCTGTATTG
>NZ_LJRZ01000307.1:0-256 GCF_002742485.1 Pseudomonas sp. 2822-17 | reverse complement strand
GTCGAAGAAAGCTAATTTTGCCCTCGCTTCTGTACTTTGACCTTTAAATTCAGTTTTCGCTTTTTCAACTGCATCTGTCATTACTATCTCTGGTTTTTCTATCCCAAAAAATTCAGAGTACACTTGAGAAGTTTTTTCAATGTCATGTACTAAAATGCCAATTTGAGCGATGACGTTATTGTCTAATAATTTTTTCTCCAACCTAAACTCTCCTTTTTGGATCATATTTTAGTATTACTCTAATTAGTTTCTTCAA
>NZ_LJRZ01000306.1:0-355 GCF_002742485.1 Pseudomonas sp. 2822-17 | reverse complement strand
GTCCATTATCTACAAACTCATAGTCTCTATCTCCCATTAGAGCATGACGAATATCATAACAAACCCCTAGCACTCTCATGCGAGACGAATAATATGCTTCTATTTCATCTTCTTTTCCCACTACAGTATGTAAAGCTTCATATAAATTGTCAAAATCCATATTGTCACCATATAAAGCGATCCCTGTATTATTTGGTGTGTTTTTTGCAAATAACATTTATATTGCTCCTTTAATGTGTGAATTTCATTTGATTTGTGTGTAATAGTTGCTTCTGTCATACATTATCATCTTCAAAAACAATAATAACCCCTCACAACCAAAATAACTAGTGTTGGGTGTAAAATTGTGAAGGAC
>NZ_LJRZ01000305.1:0-239 GCF_002742485.1 Pseudomonas sp. 2822-17 | reverse complement strand
GTCAAGAGATCGTAATTCCTGAAGATGTGGAGTATGTTTACATGCGTTCTGATGTACAGACGTCAACGTACAAATACTCTTATTCATTCGACGGTGAAAACTGGACTGAGATTCCTGTAACTTTTGAATCTTACAAGTTGTCAGATGATTACATCCAAGGTGGTGGGTTCTTCACAGGTGCATTTGTTGGTATGCGTTGCCAAGACACTTCTGGTGAAAACCTACATGCTGATTTCTGT
>NZ_LJRZ01000304.1:0-1150 GCF_002742485.1 Pseudomonas sp. 2822-17 | reverse complement strand
TCCAGCGCTGGGGTGTCTACATTGCCGCCTTGCTTGGTCAATTCTGGGTTCAGACACCACTCGCCGTTGTATTCCACCGACTGCCGCAGGTGCGGGGGCTTCAGGTCCAGCCCAGGATCAACAATTAAAGCTGCTGTACGACGACGTTGGATTTCGAGCGCGTTTCTCGGCAGGCGCGTCTCCAGGTGCGGGGGAACCTCAGCGGGGGGTTCGGCCGGTAAACCGCTGGTAATCCACGCACATTGCAGCGTGAGTGATCGCCACGGCTTGCGGCGCGCCAACCACCCCCGGGAAATCGAGAAACGCAGCACATTCCCCGCCACGGCATCCGCAGCAGTCAATACATAGTCATACACCACCGTGTAGAACACGTGTCGAGCCGCATCTTGCTCGGTAGCGACCGTGCAGTAGAGCTTATCCCCTGCTTTGGCAAGAGGTGGGACCGGCACAAGTACCGTCTCGTCGCCTGTGTGATCACGCATGTCATACGTTGGCGTGTTATGAACAATTTTTTCGTGAAGCAAGTGGGGCGCAAGGTCGTCACTTTCGTCTGCTGGGTAAAACGATATGCCTACTTCTTTCACCAACGAAGCTGCTGCTTGCCCCTGCGCCCTTCCCGTATAGGAAATAAGGGCCGTAAACCCCATCAGCTTTGTCAGATAATCCAGTGGAATATCGATGTGCCTGGCCCCAGCTTCACCGCTTGAATCCACAATGTCCTCTAATACCAGTTCCGGTACCTCTTTTGCACTGAACTTGACGGTGATAGGCGAACTGTCCATACGAGCGTCGACCGTCAAGTACGAACCCGGCATCAGAGAGGGAACAACGATGCTATCCACTTCACTGGACACTACCGGGGCATCTACTTCCTGAGCATTTGGCGTGGTCGATCGAGGCGTTGCTTTTGCTTTAGCCATGATAAGAACTCCGTATTCAGGGTCAGCACCCTCAGCCAGTCCGAGGCCGAGGGTTTCCCCTGTAGTGAGCTCTATTTAACGAGTTCGCGCCTACTGTCAGAATTGACAGTTCTGACGAAGACTCACGACTTTCCCGATCAACGGTTAACTCACAGCCCCTCCAATTCCGCCACCCCGGCGATTTTCTACCTGGATGACAAGGGTGGGTTGCAGCAACAGCAGGGGGCGCC
>NZ_LJRZ01000018.1:0-229 GCF_002742485.1 Pseudomonas sp. 2822-17 | reverse complement strand
GGACAGTTATGTTCATTCTTTTGGCCCTCCATCTTCAATTTTGTCATCGTCAAAGGATACCTCAACAAGGAAAAACTTAACGATAATGATAACAAGAACAATAACTACTACAAGCCCTACTACACAGCTATAAAAAAACCACGCTGGGAGTCCAAAAACAAAAGTGTATTCTTCCACTGGCTTTGACCCTAAACCGTAAGCAAATGCATACCACCATATAAAATTAAAC
>NZ_LJRZ01000303.1:0-231 GCF_002742485.1 Pseudomonas sp. 2822-17 | reverse complement strand
TCAGCAAAAAATGCTGATATTCCAGTATTAGCGTATGACCGAATGGTTAATAACGCTGATGTAGATGTGTACATGTCGTTTGATAACTTCCGCGTAGGACAAATGCAAGCGGAATATATAGTGGATCTCGTACCACAAGGTAAATATGTGTTAATTGGAGGATCTCCTACAGATAATAACGCCCACCTCTTCAGGGATGGACAAATGGATGTGCTTCAGCCATATATAGAC
>NZ_LJRZ01000302.1:0-5009 GCF_002742485.1 Pseudomonas sp. 2822-17 | reverse complement strand
CCAGGTAAAGCCAGTGTCAGTAAATGGCCGTTGAGCTTTATCAACCAAAGGGTATGGCTGACCTGCAGCAGTCCCGGTGTGAACGACTTGAAGGTGCTTGAGAGTTACCCGATCAATTCAGGGGAAGCGGCGGCGGGGTTGGTGAATAAGGATGTGGCGCGCGCTTGGTTATCGACCGTGCGGAACAATGGCTCGATTACCGTCAGTTGTGAAGTGACGTTGGATGGCAGTACGGAAAGGGGGGGGCAACCTTTTCCACTGACGACCTATACAGTCGCCTATCCACCACCTTTGCAAATAGACCAATCGACGATGGTTTTGAATGGCCGCGCGATTATTGTGTCTGGCTGGACAAAGAGGGGAGAGTATCCCGGTAACACGCAAGGCCGGAACGCAACCGGAGGGGTACCTCCTTATACCTATCAGTCCAGGAACCCAGCGGTGGCATCGGTCACGTCAACGGGATCTGTGTCCGGGATGAGCAATGGCAGTACGATTATCGATGTCACTGACCGAAATGGCGCCCTCGTGTCTTACTCAGTGAATGTCAGCAATGTATGGCTTCTACGTGAAAATCGTAACAGTATGAACTGGGCAGGTGCAGTTAACTGGCGAAAATCACTGGCCGGTGCTCAGGGCATTTATTTTGACGATGGAGTCCGCTTTATGGGAACAGCCTACGGCTGGCCACTTCCGGTACCTTATGATTCGTTCTATTGGTTAGGCGTAGAGGAAGGGTGTGACCCTCTGACAGGCGTGATTTGGGACTCTTTAAAGTTTCCCGATGGTGCCAGGTGTATCAATAGAAATATATCCACCTGGGCTTGGTGCTTACAACCCTCATAACTGCTGTGAAAACAGGGGAGTGGACTCATTTAATCGTTAAGTCTACTCCCCTTGATTTCGGTTTCAGATTTTCCACTGCTCCGAGCTTTTAAGAAGCCCCTCACGCATCGTGTCGATGTTGGCGGCTAATTGCAGCGTCAACAACCGATAACCATCTAAACCAATACGTACCGGCGTTTCGAGCAGGTTACGGTCGGGCGTTACACTGCCTGATCGCTCCAACCGCTCCGTCACCCCCGACCTCAACGCCCGCGCCATCCCCACCAACTGCACCCGAATCTGCCGATGCTCGGCCTTGAGCATCACCTGCATCCGCGCCATCGCCTGTTCATCGCGAGGGTCGGGCCGGGTATTGCCGAGAATCTCCAGCGTGCTGATGCACAGGCGCAAGTGCCGTTGGATCGCGTCCAGCTCGGTCATGGAAATGCGCACTTCCTTGGACACCGACGGCATCAGCGAACGCAGTTGCACCATCGCCGCATTCAGGCGGTTAAGCAGTTTGAGGTGTTCATCATCGGTGACCGATTGGCCATTGATGATCCGGCTGTAAATCGCCGCACAATCACGCAAGGCGCTGGCCAGGTTGTAGCGCCACGAGTACACGGCGTACAGCGGCAGGGCAAACGAGAACGCCAGCGCCAGCACGATGCCGATCAGGATATCCACGGTGCGCCACAACCCGTCGGACAGCGGATTGTCTCCGTGGCCGGCGACGATAAATACCGTGATCGCCGACAGCAGCGCGATGTAGCCGCCCTTGCCGATGGCGTGATAGGAGAAGAATCCGCACACCACCGACATCAACAAATAGGTCAGCAGTGGCTGGCCGAAGTAGGCCTGTTGCACCACCAGCAGCAGGCCGACGCTGGCGCCGATCAAGGTGCCGTAGGCGCGCTCCACGGCTTTCTTGCCGATATTGCCGTGGTGCTGCAAGCCACCGATCACGATCAGCATGGTCACCGAGGCCCATTCGCCATGGGGCAGGTTGATGCCGGTGGTCAGCAGGATCGTCGCCAGCAGGCCGATGGACACACGCACGGCGTGGATCAGCTTGGCGTGGCGATAGCGGCGGTACGGGTCGAGCAGCGGGCGCAACAGGCGCCGAGCGAAGAGTGGCAGATTCATCAGTATTAAAGGGGCCTCGGTTCAGGAGATGTACACAATCCAAATGTGGGAGGGGGCTTGCCCCCGATGGCGGTGGATCAGTACCGCATGTATTGGCTGGCCCACCGCTATCGGGAGCAAGCCCCCTCCCACACAGTGAGTCGTGCAGATGTTAGAAGATGTAATCGGTGGTCAGGAAACTCGAATCACGGTTGCGCAGGATGTCGCTGACCAGCGCCTTGTTGCTCTCCTGGAACTTGGTGGCCACCAAAGTGCGGATCGAGAACACGCGCAAGGCGTCATGCACTGACAACGTGCCCTCGGCCGAGTTCTTGCGCCCGTTGAAGGGGAAGGTGTCCGGCCCGCGCTGGCATTGGGCGTTGATATTGATCCGGCCAACCTGGTTGGCAAAGGTGTCCACCAGGCGGCCGACCTCTACAGCGTTGGTGCCGAAAATACTCAATTGCTGGCCGAAGTCCGAGTCGAGCACGTACTCGATCACCGTCTCCAGGTCGCGGTAGGGCACGATTGGCACCACCGGGCCGAACTGTTCTTCGTGGTACACGCGCATCTGCGGGCTCACCGGGTACAGCACCGCCGGGTAGAAGAAGGACCCACGGCTGGTGCCACCGTTGGCATTCACCACCTGGGCGCCATGTTGTTGCGCATCGGCCACCAGTTCGTTGAGGTAATCCACTTTGCCCACTTCCGGCAGCGGCGTCAGCGACACGCCGTCTTCCCACGGCATGCCGGGTTTTAGGGTCGCCAGTTTGGCGTTGAATTTCTCGATAAAGCGCTCGACGACATCTTCATGCACAAACAGGATTTTCAACGCGGTGCAGCGCTGGCCGTTGAAAGACAACGAGCCGGTGACCGCCTCGCTGACGGCATTTTCCAGGTCGACCTCGGGCAGCACGATGCCGGGGTTTTTCGCGTCCAGGCCCAGGGCGGCACGCAAGCGGTGCGGCTTGGGGTGCAGTTTTTTAAGGTCGCTGGCGGCTTTGTTGGTGCCGATGAACGCAAAGATATCGATCTTGCCACTGGCCATCAGCGCGCTGACGGTCTCGCGGCCACTGCCGTAGATCACGTTGATCACCCCGGCCGGGAAGCTGTCGCGAAACGCCTCCAGCAGTGGGCGGATCAGCAGCACGCCGAGCTTGGCCGGCTTGAACACCACGGTGTTGCCCATGATCAGCGCCGGGATCAGCGTGGTGAAGGTCTCGTTGAGCGGGTAGTTGTAGGGGCCCATGCACAGCGCCACGCCCAGCGGCACACGGCGGATTTGCCCGAGCGTGTCCTGTTCCAGCTCGAAGCGGCTGCTGCGACGGTCCAGCTCCTTGAGGGCATTGATGGTGTCGGTGATGTAGTCGCAGGTACGGTCGAATTCTTTCTGCGAGTCCTTGAAGTTCTTGCCGATTTCCCACATCAACAGCGTAACCACGGCATCACGCTGTTCACGCATGCGGCGCAAAAACGCTTCGACATGCTGGATACGGTCCGCCACGCGCATGGTTGGCCATTCGCCCTGGCCCCGGTCGTAGGCGCGCACGGCGGCATCGAGGGCGGTGAGGGCGGTCTCGGCGTCCAGCAGCGGCGTGCTGCCGATCACCACGCGGCGCTCGCCCAACTGTACCGGGCTCTGCACCTGGGCCAGCGGGCCGCTCCATACCTGCAACTGGCCATCGACCAGGTAATCACGCTGTTCAATGGGCGCTTCGAGCCGGAATTGCTCGGGAATGTCGGCCACGGACGTGGGGAAAAGTTGGGCGAGCAGGTTGCTGGTGGTCATGTCGCTACCCCTGGAATAGTTGCAAAACATGACTAGAGAGTCACCCAACAGAGGGCTCTATTGCAAGGCTTGTGCGCTTTGCAGTACGCACCGCGCCTTGCGCCGGGTAAACTGCGCGCCTTTCTTGAAGGAGTTCACATGAGTCAGTACCAGCCGGGCATTCTTGCCGCACCGGTGCCTTTACAGGCACGCCATCTGTTTTTTGCCGTGGATACCCTGGCAGCCGTACCTGCTGCGCTGGACGCGTTGGTGCAGTTGACCGATTCGGCGGCAGTGGTCGGGTTTGGCGAGCCGCTGGTAAATGCACTGGGTGCGACGGTTGACGGCTTGCGCAGCTTTCCAACCGTGAGCGCGCCGGGCGCGCACAATCCGTCCACCCAGCAGGCACTGTGGGTATGGCTGCACGGCGTGGATCGCGGTGAACTGCTGTTACGCAGTCGCGCTTTTGAGAAGGCCCTGGCCCCGGCGTTTAGCCTGGTGCAATCAACCGAAGGCTTTCGCTACAAGACCGGCTTCGACCTCACCGACTACGAAGACGGCACCGAAAACCCTCACGACGACGCCGCCGTTGAAGCCGCCTTGACCGACAGCGGCGCCAGCTTCGCCGCGATCCAGCAATGGCAGCACGACCTCGACGGCTTCGCCGCCTTGCCTGCCCAGGAGCGCGACCACATCATCGGCCGCCGCCATGGCGACAACGAAGAGCTGGAAGACGCCCCCGAATCCGCCCACACCAAACGCACTGCCCAGGAAAGCTTCACCCCGGAAGCCTTCGTGGTGCGCCGCTCGATGCCATGGGCCGAGAACGGCCAGGCCGGGTTGATGTTCCTCGCGTTCGGCCATTCGTTCGATGCATTCGAAGCACAACTGCGCCGCATGAGCGGGTTGGAAGACGGGATTGTCGACGGGTTGTACCGCATCAGTACGCCGTTGACCGGTGGTTACTACTGGTGCCCGCCGGTTATTGGGGGGCGACTGGACCTGAGCGCGCTGGCAGGCTGATTTTCCCTTTCAGTCGAAGTCATAAAAAACGCGTCATCGCCTACCCGGTCATGGCGCGTTTTTTATGGCTGTGTATCCACTGCCTGTTGTTCTGCACTTAGGGAAGCGCCTGTCTTTATAAAGCGAACCTTCCGACATTCGCCACGGATAGCAACTCTTTACTCTCTGTGACTTCGCCAATCCAGGGACTGATGGATGTCTCTGGGTTGCCCTATTGCAGACATCGAGTGAAGCACCATGGCGAATTTGTTTTCTCGTCTATTTGATC
>NZ_LJRZ01000301.1:0-641 GCF_002742485.1 Pseudomonas sp. 2822-17 | reverse complement strand
ATGCAAAGCCACTCAGCCTTTAAACAAAATAGGGAGGAAATTGAAATGTCTAAGCTTTGGGGCGGTCGATTTACAAAAGAAACGAATAAGCTAGTGGAGGAACTCACAGCGTCTATCTCCTTTGATCAAAAATTGGCAAAGGGAGATATACAGGGGAGTCTTGCTCATGTAAAAATGCTTGGTGAACAAGGGATTATCTCCACTGAGGATGCAGAAACAATTGCGGAGGGCCTCAATAAAGTAGGTGAGAAACTAGAAAAAGGTGAGCTTGAATATTCTGTTGCTAACGAAGACATACACATGAATATTGAAAAGTTCCTTATTGATGAGATTGGTCCAGTGGGTGGAAAGCTACATACTGGTAGAGGCCGAAATGACCAAGTGGCAACAGATATGCACTTATACTTGAAAAATCATACAGAAGAAATTATTGAATTAGTAAAATCAGTTCAAGGAGCAATTCTTGAACAGGCGGAAAAAAATGTTGATACGATTATCCCTGGGTACACGCACCTACAAAGAGCTCAGCCAGTATCATTTGCTCATCATTTGATGGCTTACTTTTGGATGCTTGAGCGAGATAAAGGTCGCTTAATAGACAGCTTGGAGCGAGTGAACTGGCTTCCACTTGGAGCAGGGGC